>DATABP010000507.1:0-6115 GCA_036259515.1 Thermoanaerobaculia bacterium
AGGAGTACGACCCCGAGGACGACTACCCGTCGTTCTGCATCAACGCCGCGCTCGCGGTCGTGCGCGACCAGGAGGCGGGCGTCGAGGCGCTCGGCATCGTCTTCGGCGGGTCCGGCAACGGGGAGCAGATGGCCGCGAACAAGGTGCGCGGCATCCGCGCCGCCCTCGTCTGGAGCCGCGCGACGGCGGAGCTCGCGCGCGAGCACAACGACGCGAACGTCATCGCGATCGGCGCCCGCCAGCACACCTTCCAGGAGGCGACGGCGTTCATCGACCGGTTCATCGACACGCCCTTCTCGGGCGAGGAGCGCCACGCGCGGCGCATCGCGCAGCTCGCCGCGTACGAGCAGGACGGCTCGCTCGAGCCGGACCCGCGCGCGACGGGCGCCGGCGAGCCCGACGTGCTGGCCCGGGTGCGCCGCCTGGCGCGCGAGAACGAGCGCCTGTTCGAGGAGCTGCTCGGCGCCGAGCGCCGCTACCGCGGCCTCGCCCGCGCGGTGTGGAACGTCCAGGAGGACGAGCGCCGCCGCCTCGCCCGCGAGCTCCACGACGGCATCGGCCAGACGCTGACCGCGCTCAAGAACCACCTCGACCGCCTCGCCGCCAAGGCCGCCGAGAGCGGCCCGCTCGCCGCCGACCTCGCCGCCGCCGCCGAGACCGCCGCCGGCGCCGTGCGCGACACCCGCGAGCTGTCGCGCCTGCTGCGCCCGCCGGTGCTCGACGACCTCGGTCTCGTGCCGGCGCTCCGCTGGCTGGCCCGCACGTTCGAGGAGCGAACGGGCCTGGCGATCGAGCTGACCTTGGGCGGCGAGCTCGCGGCCGGCGACGGCGGCGGGGCGGCGGCCGAGCCCCCGCGGCGCCTGGAGCCCGAGCTCGAGACCCTCGTCTTCCGCGTCGTCCAGGAGGCGCTGACCAACGCGCTCAAGCACTCCGGCGCGCGGCGGGCGACGGTCGAGGTCGCCGCCGACACCGACGCGGTGCGCGTGCGGGTGGCCGACCCCGGCACCGGCTTCGACCCCGACGCCACCCTCGACGCCGCGCCCGCGTCCTCCGGCCTCGGGCTCGCCGGCATGCGCGACCGCGTCGAGCTCTTCGGCGGCCGGCTGACGCTGACCTCCGCCCCCGGCCGCGGCACCCGGGTCGAGCTGTCCGTGCCGAGGGCGGCGCCCGCCGGCCCGGCGTGGGCGGTCAGCGGCGAGGGCCGGTGAGCGTCCCCATCCGCGTCCTCGTCGCCGACGACCACACCCTGGTCCGCCAGGGCCTCGTCGTGCTGCTCGAGGACGGCGGCGCCTGCGAGGTCGTCGCCCAGGCCGCCGACGGCGTCGAGGCGGTGGAGAAGACCCTCGCCACCCACCCCGAGGTCGCCGTCGTCGACCTGACGATGCCCCGCCTCTCCGGCCTCGAAGCGGTGCGCCGCATCCGCCAGCAGGCGCCGCGCACCCGCGTCCTCGTCGTCACCGTCCACGAGGAGGAGGAGTACGTCCTGCCGATCGTCCGCGCCGGCGCCGCCGGCTACCTGGTCAAGGACAGCGCCGCCTCCGAGCTCCTCGCCGCCGTCCGCGCCGTCGCGGCGGGGGAGAGCTGGTTCGGCCAGCAGGCGGCGAAGGCGCTGGCCGAGCAGGTGCGCCGGCCGCCGGGGGCGGGCGACGATCCCTACGACGACCTGACGCCGCGGGAGCGGGAGGTCCTCCAGGGGGTGGCCGAGGGGAGGACGACGAAGGAGATCGCCAGGGAGCTCGGGATCTCGGCGAAGACGGCGGACAACCACCGCACGCGGATGATGGACAAGCTGGGCCTCCACAACGCGGCGGAGGTGGTGCGGTACGCCGCGCGGCGGGGGTTGATCGGGTAGGCGGGTGGGCGCCGCCGCACTCCGAGTCCCCTGAGCGAATCTCCCCGCCTTCCCTGAGGAGTTCCCCTCATCGCCCCGGCTCCTGCGCCGCGCCAGTCTCCAACCTGGCGCGGAAGGCACCCGCCGGTCGCGCCTCGATTCTCATTCCATCGAACGGGAGCGACAGGAGAAGGAGGCAGGGTGATGCGAGCTTCGGAGAGCAGGGCCAGTCGGTTCGCCGCCGCGGGGCTGGTGGCCGCCGTGGCGGCGGTCGCGGCGCTGGTCGGCGCGCCGGCGACGGCGCTCAACCCGCCGGAAGGGGACTCGCCGCTGGCGGCGAAGGCGTTCCGCGACCCGGCGCTGTACGTGTCGAGCGACTACGACCGGGCGGACCTCCTGGGCGGCGCCCTCGGGGCCGCGCGGGTGGGCGACCTCGCCGCCCTCGGGCTCGCCCCCGACCGCGGCTTCGTCGACCGCCGCACCGGGAGCTGGGGGACGCTCCTCCCCTCGCTGCCGCTGGTGCCGGGCGCGGGCAGCGGCAACGACCTGACCTGGGCGGCGCTCGGGCTCGCCGCGCCGGCGACCGGCGACCTGCTCGAGGAGGCGACCTGGCGCGCGTTCGAGGCGTGGCTGGCGGCGAACGCCGCCGCGCTCCGCGTCCCGGCCGCCGAGCTGGGCCCGCGCACCCTGACCGCCGTCTCCGGCGGCCAGGTGGTGCAGATCCACGTGCAGCAGGCGGTCGGCGGCGTGCCGGTGCGCGGCGCCTTCCTCACCGCCGTGGTCAATCACGGCAACCTCGTCCTGATGGGCGCTCGGAACTGGGGCGCGGTCTCGGTGCCGACGACGCCGGCGCTGTCCCGGGACGCGGCGGTCGCCGCCGCCGAGGCCCACGCCGGCCGCTCCTTCGCCGGCTTCTGGAGCGCGCCGCGCCTCGAGCTGGTGCCGGTGGCGGTGGGGGAGGACCCCTCCGCGATCGCCGTCGGCGGCGGCCTGGGGCACCGGCTGGTGTGGGCGATCGGCCCGGCGTTCGCCGGGGAGCACGGGAGCTGGGAGGCGCTGGTCGACGCCCACTCGGGCGAGGTCGTCGCCTTCACCGACACCAACCACTACGCCACCAGGGCGGTGCGCGGCGGCGTCTTCCCGCTGTCGAACGACGGCATCGGCGTCGAGGGGCAGGAGCAGCCGGGCTACCCGATGCCGTTCGCCGACGTCACCACCGACCAGGGCGAGCTGCTGTTCACCGACTCGGGCGGCGACCTCGTCTGCTCGGCCGGCGCGACCGGCCTCCGCACGCACCTCGACGGGCGCTACGTGAAGATCTTCGACAACTGCGGCGCGATCGACGAGCACGCCGCCGACCCCGGCGACCTCGACCTCGGCGCCTCGCCCGGCACCGACTGCGCGGTGCCGCCGGGCAGCGACTCGCCGGGCAACACCCACTCGGCGCGCACCGGCTTCTACGAGGTCAACCGGATCAAGGAGATCGCCCGCGGCTGGCTGCCGGACAACGCCTGGCTCAACGGGCAGATCACCGCCAACATGAACATCGCCGACACCTGCAACGCGTTCTGGAACGGGTCGACGATCAACTTCTACGCCTCGGGCGGCGGCTGCCGCAACACCGGCGAGATCGCGGCGGTGTTCGACCACGAGTGGGGCCACGGGATGGACGACAACGACGCCAACCCGTCGATCTCCGCTCCCGGCGAGGCCTACGCCGACGTCGCCTCGGTGCTGCGGCTCAACGACTCCTGCGTCGCCCGCGGCTTCGACGCCGCCGACGTCCCCTGCGGCGGCGACGGCGACGACTGCACCGTCTGCTCGGGCGTGCGCGAGGTCGACTGGACGAAGCGCGCCAGCGGCCAGCCCCACGACCTCGACTGGATCAACTCGCCGACCTTCGTCGCCCCCGGCGGCTGCCTGGGCGGCATCTTCATCCCCACGCAGCAGGGGCCGTGCGGCTTCGGCACCCACTGCGAGGGCAGCGTCGCCTCGGAGGCGGTGTGGGACCTCTTCAAGCGCGACCTGCCCGCCTTCGCCGGCGCCGGCTTCGCGATCGACGACTCGACGGCGCAGGAGCTGATCACCCGCGTCTACTACCTCGGCGGCGGTGCGCTCGGCAACTGGTACAACTGCAACCCGGCGGCGCCCCCCGGCCTCCACGGCGACGGCTGCAACGCCGACGGCGCGTACCTCAACTTCCTCGCCCTCGACGACGACAACGGCGACCTCGGCGACGGCACGCCGCACATGCCGGCGTTCTTCGCCGCCTTCGACCGCCACCAGATGGCGTGCGCGACGCCGGCGCCGGTCGCGGCGGCCTCCTGCGCCCGGCCGACGACGGCGCCCGACCTGACGGTGACGCCGACCCGCAAGGGGGCGGAGCTGTCGTGGTCGGCGGTGCCCGGGGCGACCAAGTACTGGGTCTTCCGCGGCGACGGCGCGCTCGCCTGCACGTTCGGGAAGGAGCGGGTGGCGGAGGTGACGGGCACCTCGTTCGCCGACTCCGGGGTGGCGCACGACCGGCCGATCTCCTACGCGGTGATGGCGGTGGGCTCGGCGGACTCGTGCGTCGGCCCGATGAGCGCCTGCGTGACGACGACGCCGGTCTCGGCCGCGTCGCTGGTCTTCGCGGACCGGCCGCCGGCGCTCGCCGGGCTGGCGGGCGGCGACGGCGATCCCTTCATCGACAACTGCGAGAGCGGCACCGTCGCCTTCACGGTCACCAACGACGGCGACGTGCCGCTGACCAACGTGCGGGTGGCCCACGTCGAGCCGGTCTCCCACCCGGAGATCACCATCGACTCGACGCCGGCCTTCGCCGCCTCGCTGGCGCCCTGCGGCGCGGCGGAGGGCAGCTTCGACTTCACCGCCCACGGGCTCGCCTTCGACGACGAGGTGGTCTTCCGCATCGACGTCACCGCCGACGAGATCGCGCCGCGCGTCGTCTCCGTCGAGGCGCGGTTCCTCGCCGCCGAGAGCGACGTCTCTCCCGTCGAGAGCCGTACCTGGAGCTTCCCGGCCGACCTCGAGGACTGGCGCGTGCAGCAGGGCACCTTCGCCCACAACGCCGGCCTCGGCGGCAACGGCTCGTTCGGCTACCTGGAGAGCTCGCAGCTCCAGGACGACACCTGCGACCAGGTCGCCTCGCCGATCGTGCGGCTGACCGCGGAGTCGACGCTGTCGCTCTACAACCAGTTCGCCATCGAGGTCGGCGACGCCAACGCGGTCGGCTTCTACGACCGCGCCAACGTCGGCCTCCAGGACCTCGGCAGCGGCACGCGGACGCCGGTGTCGCCCGACGGCGGCCGGCTCTACAACGCCTCCGGACCGAACGGCGCGTGCGTCACCACCGGCCAGCCGGGCTGGGCGGGGGTGGGCGCCGGGTTCATGGAGTCCACCTGGTCGGCGGCGGCGCTCAACCCGGACGGCGCCCTCTCCGGCCGGCTGGTGCGCCTCGACGTCGCCTACGGCACCGATCCGCTCGGCTCGCTCCTCGGCGTGCAGTTCGACGAGGTGACGCTGACGAACTTCGAGGAGCAGGTGCCGGACGCCCAGCCCGACGAGTGCCGCCGCCAGCGGACCTGCACCGCGATCGACGACGGCGACCCGGCGGTCGAGACGCGGCGCGGCTGGCACCGCAAGAGCCATCCGGCGGCCTCGGCCGGCGGCTACCACGTGCGGACGGGCGGCTCCGGCGGCGCGGCGCCGTCGGTGCGGCTGGTGTTCGAGGGCGACGAGGTCCGCCTCCACTACGGGACCGGCGCCGCCGGCGGCACCGCCGACGTCTACCTCGACGGCACGCTGGTCGAGACGGTGAGCCAGGCGGCACCGGGCGAGCTGACCTTCGGCCACTCGCGCGCCTGGTCCGACCTGCCGCCGGGCGCGCACGAGCTCCGCGTCGAGCACCGCGGCGGCGCCGTCACCGTCGACGGCTTCGAGGTGTGCTCGACGGCCGGCCCCGCCGCGGCGGACGAGTCGGCGGTCGGCGCCCGCTCGGTGACGACGACCGACACCGCCTCGTCCGGCGAGGGCACGGTGATCCGCCGCGACGTGGTGGTCGGCCCGGAGGTGGAGCACCTGTCGGTGGTGGTCGAGGGCTCGGCGGTGCCGCTGACGGTGCGGCTGCGCGACCCGCTCGGCAACCTCCTCGCCTCGGGCGGCGCCCTGCTCGAGGGCCTGGCGGTCTCCGGGGTCGACGCCGGCGCCGTTGGCCCGGGCACCTACCGGCTGGAGATCGTCAACGTGCTCGGCGCCTTCCAGACCCTGCGGATCTCGACCGCG
>DATABP010000508.1:0-1994 GCA_036259515.1 Thermoanaerobaculia bacterium
CACCCCCGCGCAGGTCATCGTCACCGGCCACCGCGACCCGGACGCCGTCGGCCGCACCGTCGCCGACCTCGCCGCCGGCGAGGCCCGTCCCGGCGAGCCGCTCGCGCCGGACCACCTGATGCTCTGGCTGTCGTCGTCGAAGCCGGTCGCCGCCGTGGCGGTCGCCCAGCTCTGGGAGCAGGGCGCGCTCGAGCTCGACGACCCGGTGGCCAGGCACTGGCCGGAGTTCGCCGCCGGCGGCAAGGAGCGGGTGACCGTCCGCCACCTCCTCACCCACACCGGCGGCCTCCGCATGCCGGACCCCGGCTGGCCGGGCGCGTCGTGGGAGGAGATCGTCGCCCGCGTCGCGGCGCGCAAGCTCGAGCCCGGCTGGGCGCCCGGCGAGAAGGCCGGCTACCACCAGACGGCGAGCTGGTTCGCGCTCGGCGAGCTGGTGCGCCGCCTCTCCGGCCGCCCGTTCGCCGAGCACGTCCGCGAGGAGATCTTCCTGCCGCTCGGGATGGACGACTGCTGGATCGGCATGGACGAGACCGCCTACGACGCCCACGCCGCCGCCGGCCGGCTGGCGCCGATCCACGACGCCGAGGCGGGCGCCGCCGGCGCCTGGCGCTCCTTCGGCTGGGAGGCGCGCGAGCGGGTGGTGCGGCCGTCGCCGGGCGGCAACGGCTGGGGGCCGATGCGCCAGCTCGCGCGGCTCTACGAGGCGTTGGTCGCCGGCGGGCGGCCGCCGGGCGGCGGCGCGGCGAGCCGGGTGCTCGGGCCGCAGACGGTCGAGGCGATGACAGCCCGCCACCGCGCCGGGATGTTCGACCACACCTTCCGCCACGTCATGGACTGGGGCCTCGGCTTCATCGTCGACTCCAAGCAGTACGGCGTCGAGACCGTCCCCTACGCCTACGGCCGCCTCTGCTCGCGCCGCACCTACGGCCACTCCGGCTACCGCTCCTCGACCGCCTTCGCCGACCCCGAGCACCGCCTCGCCGTCGCCCTCGCCTGGAACGGCGTCCCTTCCGCCGAGGACCACGAGCGCCGCGTGCGCGACACGCTCGACGCGCTGTACCGGGACCTCGGCCTGGCGGCCGACCCGGCCGCCTGAGTCACAGGAACGTCCTCCACCGAGGACATTTTTGGGCCTCCGGACCACCGCTTCCCCAGGAACCGGCCCTGGCAGGCTTCTTGTCCTCTCCCCCGGCGGGCCGCGGCCGGCAGGGCGCCGGCGTCGCGGGCCCGCAACGGAAATGGGGGTCCCAGCTTGAGCCTTCGTCCCTTGATCCTCGCCCTCGCCGCGCTCGCCGCCGTGCCGGCGGTGGACGCCGGCGCCGCGGAAGCCCAGCCGCGGAACGCCAGCGCCGCGCTCCAGCTCGCCGACCGCGACGACGACCGCCGCGCCGCCCGCACCCGGCCGCGCGACCGCGACGACGACCGCTACGACCGTGACGACGACCGCCGCCGCGGCGACCGCGACCGCGACGACGACTGGTACGACGACCGCTACGACCGCGACGACCACCGGAGCTGGGAGCGCCGCGGCCGCCGCGGGGCGTCGCGCATCCCGCCCGGCCACCTGCCGCCGCCCGGCTACTGCCGCGACTGGCTGCCGGGCGTCCCGCCGGGGCGTCAGCCGCCGCCCTACCCCTGCGGCCGCGCCGCCTTCCCGTTCCTGGGCGGCGGCCACGGCGTGGTGCTCCACGAGCTGCCGCGCTACCGCGATCTCGACGCGCGCGACCTCGAGCGCATCCTCGGCCGCGGCGCCTACCGCCGTCTCGAGGACGAGGTCCGACACCTCGGCATCGGCGGCCGTCTCGGCGGCCAGCTCGACGTCCGCGCCGGCGCCCTGCGGCTCGACCTCGCCGCCGGCCGCACCTTCCTCGGCCGCCTGGTCGACCGCGACGGCGACTGGGTGATCGACGAGGTGCGCCCGAGCGACCAGGTGCGCCACCGCCTCTGGCGCCGCTGACGGACGGCGACGGCAGGCGATCCCGTCCCGCTCCGGC
>DATABP010000509.1:0-4067 GCA_036259515.1 Thermoanaerobaculia bacterium
GGCGGTCGACCGGCACCCCGTTCGCCACCACCGCGACCGGCACGGCGGCGCCGGCGCGTGCGGCGATCGAGGCGGCGACCTCCGCCGACACCGCCACCGCCTGCCGCTGGAGCCGCCAGGTCGCCAGGTTCGCGGCACGGGTCAGCGGGTGGTAGCGCTGCATCAGGTTGTGCTCGGTGTAGACCACCGGCACGCCGGCCAGCCGCCCCGCCAGCCGGCCGGCGACGCCGGCGAGCGGCAGGTGGGCGTGGAGGAGGTCGACCCGCCGCCGCCGCAGGTGGCGGGCGAGCGCCGGCACGCGGGCGAGGAGGCCGGCGGCGCCCTTGGCGGGGAAGCAGGTCACCTCGGCGCCGGCGGCGCGGAGCGGCGCGACGAGGGCGTCCTTCCAGGGGAGGAAGTAGGCGAAGCTGTAGCGCACCTCCGGCCCCGCGTGGCGGGCGGCCTCGACGAGCAGGTTCTCGGCGCCGCCCAGGCCGAGGCCCTTGATCAGGTGGAGGACGTGCACGGTCAGCCCGCGCCGCCGGGGAGAGGCGCCAGCAGGCGGCGGTAGAACGCCTCGTAGCGCCGCCCGACCGACTCCATCGAGAAGCCGTCCGCGACGAAGCGGCGCCCTGCGGCGCCCAGCGCACGCCGCTCGCCGGGGTCGCGCACCAGCCGGCGGACGAGCCGCAGGAGCTCGTCCTCGTCGCCGGCCGGGGCGAGGAGGCCGGTCTCGCCGTGCCGCACGCACTCGGGCATGCCGCCGACGGCGAAGCCGGCCACCGGCAGCCCGAGGTACGCCGCCTCGAGCACCGCCGCCGGGATCCCCTCGGTGTCGCTGGTCGAGGCCAGGAGGTCGGCCGCCGCGAGCACCGGGGCCACCCGCGGACGGCTGCCGAGGAAGCGCATCGCCTCGCCGACCCCGGCCGCCGCCTCCGCCTCCATCCGCGCCCGCCCCTCGCCGTCGCCGAGCACCCAGCCCTCGACGTCCTCGCCCGCCTCGCGCAGCCGGCGGATCAGCCGCACGAAGCGCTCGGGCCGTTTCTGCGCCGTGAGCGCGCCGAAGAAGAGCACCGCCACCCGCTCGGGCGGGATGCCGAGCGCCGCCCGCGCCTCGTCGCGCGGCGGCGGGTCGGCGAGCGGCGCGAGGTCGATGCCGTTGGGGATCAGCACCCCCGGCGCGTCGAGGCGGTAGAAGTCGTAGACCTCGTCGAAGGTCTGCCGGCTGACCCCGACGATGCCGTCGACCCGCGGCATCACCAGCCGCCGCATGTAGAGCCGCCGCGCGGCGCCGCGCACCCAGAAGCGCGGGCTGTCGATGTTGCGGTAGACCAGCCTCCAGCGCCGCCCGGGCGACGCCAGCGCGAGGAGCGCCGCGTACTTCACCGAGCGGCCGCCGTTGGCCTGCACCACGTCGGGCCGGAGGTCGCGCACCAGCCGCAGGAGCGCGGCGAGGAGCGCCGGGTTGCCGATCGGCAGCCGCTCGGCCGGCGCCTCCTGGCGGAAGCCGAGCGCGGCGTCGTCCGGGCCGAGCGGCAGCGGCGACTCCCCGTCGTGCCGGTAGAGGTACGCGTGCCGCACCTCGTGGCCGGCGCCGGCGAGCCAGTCGCCGAGCTGCCGGGCGAAGACCTCCGCGCCGCGCCGCTGCGGCTTCTGGGCGAGCTGGAGGATCCTCACGGCGGCGGGGAGTCTACCGCGCGGCGGCGGGCCGGCCGGCCTCGTTCTGCTAGGGTTCGGCGACGCGATCGGCCCGGCGGCGGCGCGGCCGGACCGCGCCCGTCCCCGCCCGCCGGGAACCC
The DNA here is from genome assembly GCA_036259515.1 of Thermoanaerobaculia bacterium. Taxonomy (GTDB): domain Bacteria; phylum Acidobacteriota; class Thermoanaerobaculia; order Multivoradales; family JBCCEF01; genus DATABP01. Next base: position 1,779 of record DATABP010000509.1, read on the forward strand.
CTCTCCGCCGGCGGCCGAGCCGCCCCGCGGCGGACGCCGACGAGGAGACGCCGCTCACCGTGGTCACCTTTCTGGTCTCGAACCGCGTGCAGGCGCGCACCGCGCTGCCCTACCTCGGGCGCTGGCTCGCCGAGGGCGGCGCTGCCGCGGTGGTCGGCCCGCCGGCGGCGCTCGACGACGCCCGCGCCGCGCTCGGCGAGGAGCGCCTGCGCCTGGTGCCGCTCGCCTCGCTGCCCAGGGTGTGGCGGTGGGCCGGCCGGTTCCACCGCGCGGCGATGGTCGGCCGCGTCGACCGCGGCATCTCGCGCTACTTCGAGGGGCTGGTCGACGCGCAGGAGGAGGCGTCGTGGCCGCGCCGCCACGGGGTGCGGCTGGTGCGCCGGGCGACCGGCGCGCGGCTCGACTCCGCGGCCTTCAACCGCTCGATGGCGCGCGCGCTCGGCCGCTGGCTCGAGAACCCGCTGCCGACGCCGTTCGTCGTCGTCGTCAGCCGCACCGCCTTTCCGCATCTCGCGTGCGGCCGCGGCGTCCGGGTGGCGACGCTGATCGAGAGCTGGGACCACCCGTTCGCCCATCCCGCCGGCTACGAGAGCGAGTGGGTGGTCCCCTGGAACGAGGCGATCGGGCGCGACTGGGTGGCGCTCCAGGACGCCGGCGCCGAGGTGGTGCCCGGCTACCCGATGAAGCTGCGCTACGCGCTGACCGCGCCGCCCCTGCCCGAGCCGGCCGCGCCGGCGCTGACCTACGCCTCCGGCACCAGCTCGCACGAGCGCCACTCCGCGCACTTCGCCGAGGAGCGGCGGCTGATCGCGGCGTTCGCCCGCGGCGCCGCGGCGGCGGGCTGGAAGCTTCTCGTCAAGCCGCACCCGATGGCCAAGCCGGGCGACTTCGCGGGGCTCGACGTCGAGGTGCTCGGCTACCGCGAGGGCGCCAACGACTACTCGCTCGACGACGACTACGACCGCGCCCGCCTCGGCGAGCTGGCGCGCACCACCCGCCTGATCAACGGCTGGACCACCTTCGGCCTCGACGCCGCCGCCGCCGGCCGGCCGGTGCTCCAGTTCCGGCTCGCCGACGGCGCCGCCTGGCCGCACCTCGCCGACCTCTACCGCGGCGAGCACCTCCAGCGCTACTACCTGGGCGGCGGCGACGTGCTGGAGCTCGGCGCGCCGGACGAGGTTCCGGGGCAGATCGAGCGCGCCCTGCGCCACGGCCGCGCGGCGGCGGAGCGCACCTGCGACCGGCTGCGCCGCTGGCTGACCAGCGATCCCGGCCCCGAGGCGGCGGTCGAGCGGGTGGTGTGCCGGCTCGGCGCGTGGGTGGGCGGCACGGAGGCGCGGTGCGCCTGAAGACCCGCCTCCGGCACTGGCTGCGCGAGACGGTCGGCGTCGACGTCCGCCGCTGGCCGCACCCGGAGACGCTGGTCGGCCATCTCGTCCGGCTGCTGCGCGCCACCGGCGTCGACTGCGTGCTCGACGTGGGCGCCAACGTCGGCCAGTTCGCCGCCTCGCTCCGCGCCGCCGGCTTCGCGGGCGACCTGGTGTCGATCGAGCCGGCGCCGGAGCCCTTCGCCGCGCTCGCCCGCCGCGCCGCCCGCGACCCGCGCTGGCACGCGCTCCGGATGGCGGTGGGCGAGGCGCCCGGCGAGGGCACCCTCCAGCTCTCCGGCTCGTCGACCATCGCCTCGCTCCTGCCGATGGAGGCGTGGTACCGCGCCGAGCACCCGCGCGGCGCCGCCGCCGGCGAGGTGACGGTGCCGATCCGCCCGCTCGACTGGGCGCTCGTCGAGGGCGTGCTCGGCCGCCGCCCCGTCCGCCTCTGCCTGAAGAGCGACACCCAGGGCTACGAGGCGAAGGTGCTCGCCGGCGCCACCGAGATCCTGCCCGCCGCCGAGGTCGTCCAGGTCGAGCTGTCGGTGCGGCCGGTGTACGTCGGGGCGCCGGACTGGCGCGCGATGATCGACCGCCTGGCGGAGCTCGGCTTCGACCTCGCCGGCATCTTCCCGGTCGCCTACGACCGCCGCCTCTCGGTGATCGAGCTCGACGGCGTCTTCCGCCGGCGATGACGGGGGACGAGACGCGCCGCGGCGCGCTGTTCCTGCTGCCGGAGGTGCTCGACCGGCAGCGGCGGCCGGTCGCCGGGATGATCAACGCCGGCCACCTGGCGCGGGCGGCGGAGCGGCTGCTCGGCGGCGGGCGGGTGTCGGTCTCGGCGCGCTCCGGCTGGTGGGACGGCGAGCGGGCGATCCGCGAGGGGAGCCGCCCGGCGCCCGCCGCGGCGACGCCCGCG
>DATABP010000510.1:0-1699 GCA_036259515.1 Thermoanaerobaculia bacterium
GGCGTTAGCTTTCACGCCCTGATGAACGCCACCGTCGTCGTCACCACCGTCGGCAACGAAGAGCAGGCCAACACCATCGCCCGCGAGCTCGTCGCCCGCCGCCAGGCCGCCTGCGTCAACGTCGTCCCCGGCCTGCGCAGCTTCTACCGCTGGCAGGGCAAGCTGCGCCACGACACCGAGCTCCTGCTGCTGGTCAAGACGATCGACAGCGAGGTCGAGGCGGTGTGCCAGACCATCCGCGAGCTGCACAACTACGAGCTGCCGGAGATCCTCTCCTTCGGCGTCGGCTTCGCCGAGGAGCGCTTCCTCGCCTGGCTCGCCGACAGCGTCGACAAGTCGGCCGGCATCGGCGACGACGAAGAGGACGACGAGGCGTTCGCCGCCGACGAGGACTGAGCGCCGCTCCGGACGCTCAGCCGCCGAGCGCCTGCTCGAGGTCGGCGACCAGGTCGTCGGCCTCCTCGATCCCCACCGACAGCCGCACCATCCCGTCGGAGAGGCCGAAGCCGCGGCGCTCCTCGGCCGGCACCGAGGCGTGGGTCATCGACGCCGGGTGCGAGATCAGGCTCTCGACGCCCCCCAGGCTCTCGGCGAGCGAGAACACCCGCACCCGGTCGAGCAGCCGCTTCGCCGCCTCGTAGCTCCCCGTCTCGACGGTGATCATCGCCCCGAAGCCGGAGGCCTGGCGGCGGTGGATCTCGTGCCCGGGGTGGTCCGGCAACCCCGGCCACAGCACCCGCTCGACCCGCGGATGGCCGACGAGGAGATCGACCACCCGCCGCGCGTTCGCCTCGTGGCGCTCCATGCGCACCGCCAGCGTCTTGATCCCGCGCATCACCAGGAAGCTGTCGAAGGGCGAGAGGATGGCGCCGGCCGACTTGACGACGAAGGCGATCCACTCGGCGTGCTCGCGGCGGGTGGAGACCAGCACGCCGCCGACCGAGTCGCTGTGGCCGTTCAGGTACTTGGTCGTCGAGTGGACGACGAAGTCGGCGCCGTGCTCGATCGGCCGCTGGAGGCAGGGCGAGAGGAACGTGTTGTCGACCGCCAGCACGGCGCCGCCGGCGTGGGCGATCTCGGCGACGGCGGCGAGGTCGGTGACGTCCATCAGCGGGTTCGACGGCGTCTCGACGTAGACCATCTTGGTCTCCGGCCGCATCGCGGCGCGCACCGCGTCGAGGTCGGTCGAGTCGACCCAGGAGAAGGAGAGGTCGTAGCGGTCGAGCACCTGGGTGAAGTAGCGGAAGGTGCCGCCGTAGACGTTGCGCGAGACGACGGCGTGGTCGCCGCTGCGCAGGATGGTGGCGAGCGCCGAGATCGCCGCCATCCCGGAGGCGAAGGCGTGCGCGTCGAGCCCGCCCTCGAGCGCCGCCACGCACTCCTCGAGCGCGCGGCGGGTCGGGTTCTGCACCCGCGCGTACTCGTAGCCCTTGTGGTGGCCGAGCTCGTCGTGCACGTAGGTCGAGGTCTGGTAGATCGGCACCGCCACGGCGCCGGTCGTCGGGTCCGGCGCCTGGCCGGCGTGGATGGCGCGGGTGGCAAAGCCGAGGCCCTTCGGATCGCCCTTCACGGTGGTGCTCCTCGCGGGTCGGGGGAGGGTGCGGAGGCGCCGCGCGGAACCGGCGGCGGCCGGAACGAGCATAGCGCAGCGCGGCGGCTCAGCCCTCGAACGCCCGCCGCCGGTTCCGCGCGGCGCCTC
>DATABP010000511.1:0-2123 GCA_036259515.1 Thermoanaerobaculia bacterium
CGACCGGGCGAGCGTGGCGGCGCTGCCGCCGGGCGCGCCGTCCGTGCTCTTCGACGAGATCGCCGCGGCGCCCGATCCCGACCCGCCGCCGGCGCTGCCGCCGGTGCCCGCCGACGCCCTCGCCTACGTCATCTACACCTCGGGCTCCACCGGCACGCCGAAGGGCGTCGCCGTGACCCACCGCAACGTCGCGCGGCTGGTCGCCGCCGCGGACTACGCCGCGCTCGGCCCGGGCGAGACGCTGCTCCAGCTCGCGCCGACCTCGTTCGACGCCGCCACCTTCGAGGTCTGGGGAGCGCTCGCCACCGGCGGCCGCCTCGCCTTCCCCCCGCCGGGGCCGGTGCGCCTCGACGAGCTGGCGGCGGCGATCGAGCGCTTCGGGGTGACCACCCTGTGGCTGACCGCCGGCCTCTTCCACCAGGTCGTCGACGAGCACCCCGCGGCGCTGGCGCCGCTCCGCCAGCTCCTCGCGGGCGGCGACGTGCTGTCGCCGCCGCACGTGGCGCGCCTCCTCGCCGAGCTGCCGGGCCTCGCGCTGATCGACGGCTACGGGCCGACCGAGAACACCACCTTCACCTGCTGTCACCGCGTGCGGGAGGGCGAGGCGCCGGTGCCGATCGGTCGGCCGATCGCCTGGACGACGGCGCACCTCGTCGACCGTCACGGCGAGCCGGTGCCGGTCGGCGTGCCCGGGGAGCTGGTCGCCGGCGGCGACGGCGTGGCGCGCGGCTACCTCGGGCAACCGGCGCGGACCGCCGAGCGCTTCGTCCCCCATCCCTTCGGGCCGCCGGGCGCGCGGCTCTACCGCACCGGCGACCTCGCGCGCCGCCGGCCGGACGGCGCGATCGAGTTCCTCGGCCGCCGCGACGGGCAGGTCAAGGTGCGCGGCTTCCGCGTCGAGCTGGGGGAGATCGAGGCCACCCTGCAGGGACACCCGGGGGTGCGCGACACGGTGGCCGTGGTCCGGGAGGACACGCCGGGCGACCGGCGGCTGGTGGCGTACGTCGTCGCCGCGGCGGGGGCGGAGGCCGAGCCCGCGGAGCTGCGGGCGCACCTGAAGGAGCGTCTGCCCGAGTACATGGTGCCGGCCGCGATCGTGTCGCTGGAGCGGCTGCCGCTGACGCCCAACGGCAAGGTGGACCGGCGGGCGCTGCCGGCGCCGGAGTGGGGCGGGGAGGCGGAGTACGTGGCGCCGCGCACGGCCACGGAGGAGCTGCTCAGCGGGATCCTGGCGGAGACGCTCGGACTGGAGCGTGTGGGGGTGAGGGAGAGCTTCTTCGACCTGGGGGGCCACTCGCTGCTGGCGATGCAGATCGTCTCGCGCGCGCGGCAGGCCTTCCGGGTGGAGGTACCGCTGCGGGCGCTCTTCGAGGCGCCGACGGTGGCGGAGCTGGCCGGGCGGGTCGAGGCGCTGCAGCGGGAGGACACCGCGCGGTCGGCGCCGCCGATCCGGCGGGTCCCGCGCGAGGGCCCGCTCCCGCTGTCGCTGGCGCAGCACCGGCTCTGGGTCGTCGACCGCCTGGAGCCGGGGAGCCCGGCCTACAACATGCCGGCGGCGCTGCGGCTGCGGGGGGCGCTGGACGCGTCCGCGCTGCGGGCGAGCCTGGGGGCGCTGGTGGGGCGGCACGAGGCGCTGCGGACCACGTTCGAGGAGCAGGGCGGGCGCCCCGTGCAGGTGGTCCACGCGGCGGCGCCGGTGGCGCTGCCCGTGGTGGACCTGGCCGGCCTGGCGGAGGAGGATCGGGAGGGGGAGGCCGCGCGGCTGGCGCGGGCGGAGGCGCTGCGGCCCTTCGATCTCTCACGGGGCCCGCTGCTGCGGAGCACGCTGCTGCGCCTGGGAGAGGCGGAGCACGTGGCGTGCTTCACGGTGCACCACATCGTCAGCGACGGGTGGAGCATGGAGGTGCTGACGCGGGAAGTGTCGGCGCTGTACGCGGCGCGGCGCCGGGGGGAGGAAGCGCGGCTGCCGGAGCTCGGGGTGCAGTACGGGGACTACGCGGTGTGGCAGAGGCGGTGGCTGAGCGGGGAGGTGCTGGCGCAGCAGGAGAGCTACTGGCGGGAGCGGCTGCGGGGCGCGCCGCCGCTGCTGCAGCTGCCGACGGACCGGCCGCGCCTGGCGGGGC
>DATABP010000512.1:0-5024 GCA_036259515.1 Thermoanaerobaculia bacterium
GCGCTCGCCGCGCTGGTCGCGGCGCCGCCGCACGCCGCCTCGATCGAGGTGCGCCTCAAGCTGCCGCAGCGCGCCCGTCTCGACCTCGACGGCCGCGACACCATCGCCATCGCGCCGTTCCTGATCGTCACCCAGGAGGGCGAGGACCGCCTGCGCGGCCGCAACATCGACGTCCAGGCCGAGTTCGAGCGCTACCTCACCCGCACGCTGACCCGCGAGACCGAGCTCGACGTGCTCGACGCGCCGTCGGTCGACTACCCGACCTTCGACCTCGACGTGCTCGCCCGCGACCGGCAGTTCTGGCAGGCGGTGGGCGCCCGCACCGGCGCCGACCTGGTGCTCGCCGGCGGCCTCGACTTCGACATCCAGGACCGCTCCGGCTACCGCACCGAGGAGTACCTGTCGCCCTACAACGGGCGCCGCTACTACCGCCAGGTGCTGGTCGAGCAGACCGGGTTCGAGTACGACATCCTGCTCCAGGTCTACGACGGCAAGACCGGCGAGCTGCTCTACACCGACAATTTCAAGGACTTCCAGAGCTTCGAGTCGGACTCGGCGGACCCGCTGCGGGGGATGTTCGAGAACCTCTTGTCGCTGGAAGACCGCATCGTCGGCGTCTTCGCCCAGAAAGAGGTCGAGGCGACCCGCATGCTGTTCGGCGGCTGAGCCGCGGCCCCGCCCGGACCGAGAACGAGGAGGCTTCTCTTGAGCCGATCCAGGATCCTGCCGTCCGCGATCGCCGCCGTCGCCGCCGCCGCGTTGGCCGCCGCCGGCGCGCCGCTGGCGGACGCGCAGCTCTACGCCCCGCTGCCGCAGTGGTACGGCCAGGGCTTCGGCAAGAACAAGATCCAGTACCGCGAGTTCGACTGGCGCATCTACCACTCGCCGCACTTCGACGTCTACTTCTACACCGACGAGGAGCACCTGCTGCCCAAGGTGGTCTCCTTCGCCGAGAGCGCCTACGACCAGCTCTCCCGCGACTTCGACTTCCAGATCTCCGAGCCGACGCCGCTGATCTTCTACGAGAACCACGCGGCGTTCGAGCAGAACAACATCATCCTCAACTTCATCCCGGAGGGGGTGGGCGCCTTCGCCACGCCGACCCGCTTCCGGATGGTGCTGCCGGTCGACCTCCCCGACCCCGAGCTGATGGAGCTGGTGCTCCACGAGCTGACCCACATCTTCCAGTACCACATCCTCTTCGGGGGGAGCATCGGCCGGGCGCTGGCCAACCAGCCGCCGACCTGGGCGATCGAGGGCATGGCCTCCTACATGGCCGAGGACGAGGGCACCACCGACCGCATGGTGCTGATCGACGCGGTGGTCAACGACCAGATCCCGCGCGTCACCGAGCAGGACTTCGGCGGCTTCTTCGCCTACCGCATCGGCCACGCGGTGTTCGACTTCATCGAGGAGCGCTGGGGCGAGGAGGGCTTCCGCGACTTCGTCTACGAGATGCGCAACACCCTGGGCGGCCGCATCGGCCGGGCGGTCGAGCGCGCCTTCAACGTCGAGCCGGAGGAGTTCGACGCCGACTTCCGGCGCTGGCTGCGCGACCGCTACCTGCCGGAGCTGATCCGCACCGGCGAGCCGGGCGACTTCGGGCGGCCGTTCCGCGTCGAGCGCGGCCTGCCGAGCCAGGAGATGTCGCCCACCGCGTCGCCGTCGGGCGACCTCGTCGCCTCGTTCTCGAGCGAGCGCGGCGACCTCGACGTGTCGATCTTCGACGCCCGCAACCGCCGCCACATCCGCAACCTGACGCGCGGCTTCACCAACGACGTCCAGTACCTGGTCGGCCAGTTCCTGACCATCGGCTTCAAGCAGGGGCGCGACCTCGCCTTCTCGCCGGACGGCAACCTGGTGGCGGCGTTCGCCAAGCGCGAGCGCGGGCGGAGCCTCGTGCTCATCGACGTCTTGGGCGGCGGCATCCAGCGCATCGTCGACATGCCGGGGATCGACCAGCAGCTCGCCCCCGCCTGGCACCCCGACGGCCGCCGGGTCGCCTTCCAGGGCATCCAGGACGGCCAGTTCGACGTCTTCGTCCTCGACCTCGAGACCGGCGAGGTCGAGAACGTCACCCAGGACGAGATCTACGACGCGGCGCCGACGTTCTCGCCCGACGGCCGCTCGCTGGTGATCTCCTCGGTGCTCGGCGACGGCTTCTCGAAGCTCTTCCGCATCGACCTCGACAACCCGCGCGAGCGCTTCCAGATCACCACCGGCGCCTGGAACGACAAGGACGCCGTCTACTCGCCCACCGGGCGGCGCCTCTACTTCACCTCCGACCGGCTCGACCGCCCCGCCGGCGTGCTGCCCGAGGCCGCCGAGGACGACCCCGAGGCCCAGGCCGCGCCGCCGTCGACGCAGGGCGCCGACAACATCTGGGGCCTCGACCTCGGCACCGGCGAGCTCCACAAGTACACCAACGCGGTGACCGGCTGCTTCCAGCCGACGGTGCTGACGCTGGGCGACGGCCAGGAGCGGCTGGTCTACACCGGCTACTGGAAGGGCCGCTTCGACCTCTACGTCACCGACGTCGACGAGCCGCTGCCCACCGGCGACGTGGCGCCGCTGTCGCTCGAGCCGCAGCCCTTCCTGGCCCAGGACCTGCCGGCCTTCGTGCCCGACATCCAGGTGCCGATCCAGGAGGAGAACGAGGAGGACTACGGCGGCTTCCGCCTCTTCCTCGAGGACGCCGACACCTTCGTCGGCATCGACGACGACCAGACCTTCATCGGCCGGGTGGTCGTCTCCTTCTCCGACTACCTGGGCGACAAGCGGCTGATCGGCTCGTTCGCGTCGATCGAGAGCTTCTCGAACTTCGACGTCATCTACGCCGACCTCTCGAAGCGGATGCAGTGGCAGGTGCACCTCTTCGACGAGCGCGACTACTTCCTCGGCATCAACCGCCGCGACCCGCTGTTCGACGACATCGAGCGGGAGCGCGAGACGTTCCAGGTCACCGGCGCCATCGCCTCGCTGATCTACCCGTTCAGCTTCCACACCCGGGCGACGTTCGGCGTCGGCTACGCCTACCGCGAGCTGGCGCTGCCCTTCCAGCCGATCGATCCCTTCACCGGCCTGCCGCAGTTCGACGAGTTCGGCCAGCCGGTGATCCAGTTCCTGGAGCGGCAGGACGACTTCCCGATCCTCGCCAGCTCGCTGGTCGGCGACTCGGCGATCTTCGCCAACTACGGCCCGATCGGCGGCCGCCGCTGGCGGCTCGACCTCAACTACGCCCACGACATGGAGGACGGCGGCGCGCTGGCCTACTCGGCGGACCTCGACCTCCGCCAGTACCTGCCGCTGACCCGGCGCAGCAACTTCGCCGTCCGGCTGTTCGGCGCCTACGCCGACGGCAACGCGCCGACCCCGACCTACTTCGGCGGCCTCGACACCGTGCGCGGCTTCGAGTTCCGCGAGTTCCGGGGCGACCGCGGCTTCTTCGCCAACGCCGAGTTCCGCTTCCCGCTGATCGACGTCCTGGCGACGCCGCTCTTCGGCTTCCAGGGCATCCGCGGCGTCGTCTTCCTCGACGTCGGCGGCGCCTGGTTCCACGAGGTCGAGGACTTCGAGTTCTGGGACTCCGAGAACAGCCAGCTCGGCGACGCCCTGGCCTCCTACGGCTACGGCTTCACCATCCGCTTCGCCGGCCTCGACCTCAACTGGGACTTCGCGCGGCGCACGCGGTTCGGCGACGACGAGCAGGGCGACTACACCACCTCGTTCTGGATCGGCACGCGCTTCTAGCCCGGCGGCGGGCGGCGCACGGCGGGCGGACGGTGGGCGGCGGCCCCGGGGCGGCGGGCTCCGGGGCCGTTCCGCGTCCGGCGGGCGAAACCCGGGGCGGCCGGGCGCGTAGGATCGGGCTGTCCACCACCCTGGAAGGAGACCCGAGATGGCCCGCCTCGCCCTCGTCGCCCTCACCCTCGCGCTCGCCGGCTGCGTCGACGCCCTCGCCGCGCTGGAGGACTGCTCCGTCGAAGAGCCGCGCCAGGCGTCGCTCGACGCCGCCGGCGCCACCCGGCTCGCCATCGACGCCGGCGCCGGCCGGCTGGAGGTGCGGGGCGTCCCCGGCGCCGCCACCGTCGAGGTGCGCGGCACCGCCTGCGCGCCGGACCCCGAGCGGCTCGCCACCGTCGAGCTCCGCACCGAGCGGCGCGGCGACACCCTCTACGTCGAGACCGTCTTCGCCGAGGACGTGCCCGGCGAGCGCCGGCTGAGCCTCTCGATCGACGCGCCGGCGTCGCTGGCGGTGACCGTCGAGGACGGCAGCGGCGAGACGATCGTCCGCGGCGTCGCCGCGGTCTCGATCGACGACGGCTCGGGCGCCGTCGAGGTGCGCGAGATCGCCGGCGACGTCGAGGTCTCGGACGGCTCGGGCTCGGTGACCCTGACCGGGGTCGGCGGCGGCGTGACGGTGGACGACGGCTCGGGCGACCTCGAGATCGCCGACGTCGGCGGCGACGTGGTGGTCGACGACGACGGCTCGGGCGGCATCGAGATCGCCGGCGTCGGCGGCAGCGTGACGATCGGCGAGGACGGCTCGGGCGGCATCTCCGCCCGCGACGTGCGCGGCGACTTCACCCTCCGGCGCGACGGCTCGGGCGGCGTCGAGGTCGACGCCGACGGCCGCGTGTCGCTGCCGGAGGACTGAGAGCTCGAGCCCTAGCGCTCCGGCGTCACGTTCTTCACCTTGCGGTCGCCGCCGCCGTCGTGGCGCTCGCGGAGCCGCGACAGGAGCAGGGTGAGGAGGCCGAGGAGGATCTCGTCGGCGAAGGGGACGAGGTCGGGGATCGCCAGGTCGAGGGCGAAGAGGACCGCGGTGAGGACGAAGAGCTGCGGGTAGCGGAGGTCGGCGGCGAAGCGGCGCAACGCCGCCAGCACGCCCAGGTCGCCGGTCGGGTCGGTCATGCGCGGGTCCCCTGCGAGAGGGGCGCCAGCCCGGCGCCCGGGGGTGGCGGCGCGGCCAGCGCGGCGGCGGCGAGGACGGCGAGCGGCAGGACCGCCGCGGCGGTGCGGCC
>DATABP010000513.1:0-2474 GCA_036259515.1 Thermoanaerobaculia bacterium
GCCGGCTCGAGGAGCGGCGTCAGCGCGGGCTCAGACACGGGAGAGCCGCGGGTCGGCGGCGGCGTGGAGGAGGTCGGCGGCGAGGTTGCCGAGGACGACGAGCACCGCCGAGAGCGCGGTCGCCCCCAGCACCACCGGGAAGTCGCGGGCGTTGATCGCGTCGAAGGCGATCCGCCCCACACCCGGCCAGGAGAAGAGCACCTCGACGATCAGCGAGCCGTTGAGGAGCGCCGGCAGCGAGACGCCGAACACCTGGAGCACCGGCCCGAGCGCGTTGCGGAGGCCGTGGACGTAGACCACCCGCCGCTCGGACAGTCCCTTGGCGCGGGCGGTGCGCACGTAGTCCTGGTCGAGCGCCTCGCCGAGGCTGGCGCGCACGTAGCGCAGCGTGCCGCCGACCGAGGCGAGCGCCAGCACCGCCGCCGGCAGCGCCAGGTGCCAGAGGAGGTCGGCGAGCCGCTCGCCGGCCGCCATCTCGGCGGCGCCCGGCGAGGCGAGGTGCCCGGCGGGGAAGAGCGGCCAGCGGAAGGCGAAGAGGAGGATCGCCATCAGCGACAGCCAGAAGACCGGCAGCGAGTAGAGGACCAGGGCGCCGACGCGGAGCGCCTGGTCCGGCGCGCGCCCGCGCCGCCGCGCCGCCCACACCGCGAGCGGCACCGCCAGCAGGATCTCGAGGAACACCGCCGCCACCGCCAGGAGCAGCGTCTGGGGGAGCGCCTCGGCGAGCATGCGGGCGACCGGGCGGCCGGTGGCGAACGAGGTGCCGAGGTCGCCGCGCGCGAAGCCGCCCAGCCAGTCGAGGTACTGCTCGCCGAGCGGGCGGTCGAGGCCGAGCGCCCGCTCGAGCCGCGCCCGCGCCTCCGCCTGCCCGACGGCGGAGGTCTGGACGAGCAGGTAGTCGGCGGGGCTCCCCGGCGCCGCGTGGAGCAGGAAGAAGGTGAGGCTGACGACCAGGAAGACGAGGAGGAGGGCGCCGCCGGCGCGGCGGAACGCGTAGGCGGTCATCGCGCGGCGGGCGGCCGCTCTAGCGGCCCTCCGGCGCCAGCCACCACTCGCGCAGGTCGCCCAGCTCGCGGAGGTGGTCGGGGTCGGCGTCCTGGACCCGCTCGCGGATGCCGAGCAGCCGCTTCGACTGCCACAGGAAGGTGTAGGGCTGGAGCTCCTGCTGGATCTCCTGCAGGCGGTCGAGGTAGGGGCCCATCGCCTTGAGGTCCTCGACCTGGCGCGCCTCCTCGAGCAGCCGGTCGACCTCGGGGTCGGAGAAGCCGACGACGTTGGTGCTGCCGATCTCCGCCGTGTGGTAGGCGTAGCGGAAGTCGAAGGTTGTGGGGATGCCCCAGCCCATGATCGCGGCGTCGAACTCGCCGGCGATGAGCTGCTCGATCATGGTGTGGAACTCGAGCGCCTGCGGCTCGACGGCGACGCCGATCCGCTGGAGCTGGTCCTGGATCAGCACCAGGGCGTCCTCGCGCTGGCGGTTGCCGGTGTTGGTCATCAGGCGGAAGCGGAAGGGGCGGCCGTCCTTCTCGCGCACGCCGTCGCCGTCGCCGTCCACCCAGCCGGCGGCGTCGAGCAGCCGCCGCGCCTGGTCGGGATCGTAGGGCAGCGGCTCGACCTCCTCCGACCAGGCCCACGTCTCGGGCGGGATCGGCGAGGCGATCGGCCGCGCGAAGCCGCCCCAGATCGACCCGACCAGCGTCTCGCGGTCGATGCCGTAGGTCATCGCCCGGCGCACCGCCGGATCGGCGAACAGCTCGCCGCGGTTGTTCCAGGCGACCGCCACGTAGCCGCGCGTCCAGTAGGAGACGACGTCGGCGCCGGGCGCCCGCTCGACCCGCGGCACGTCGTCGGGCGAGAGCGCGAAGACGAAGTCGAGCTGCCCGTTCAAGAGCTGGGTGAGCTGCGCCGTCTGGTCGGGGACCACGCGGATGGTCACCCGGTCGAGCCGCGGCAGGCCCTCCTCGTAGTAGCGCGGGTTGCGCTCGAGCACGATCTCCTGCTGCGGCGTCCACGAGGCGAGGGTGAACGGCCCGTCGGCCACCAGGTGCTGGCGGAACCAGTCGGCGTTCTCCCGCCACTCGGCGAACGGCAGCTCGCCCCACGCGTGCGCCGGCAGGATCACCGCCCCGGCCGCGACGTCGAGGAGCGCCGTCGGGTAGGCGTGGGCGAAGCGGAAGCGCACGGTGTGCGGGTCGACCGCCTCGACGCCCTCCACCGCGGCGAGCGCGGTGGCGCCCTCCCAGGCCAGCTCGGGCGAGGTCCAGGCCTGGTAGGTGAAGACGACGTCCGCCGAGGTCACCGGCACGCCGTCGCTCCACACCACGTCGTCGCGCAGGCGGAAGGTCAGCACGCGGCGGTCGTCGGAGAAGCTCCACGACTCGGCCAGCCGCGGGATGATCGTCTCGTAGTCCGGCGCCTCGTCGACCAGCGGCAGGAAGAGCTGGCGGACCACCTCGCCGGTCGTCGAGGTGATC
>DATABP010000514.1:0-1638 GCA_036259515.1 Thermoanaerobaculia bacterium
CGGCGACGACCCGGCGGCGACGCTCGCCGCCTTCGCCGCCGCCGGCGTCGCCGTAGACCGTCTCGGCCGCCGCGTCGCCGCCGAGCAGGCGCACCACCCGGCCGCGGCGGAGGTCAAGCGCCGGCAGCAGCTCCACGCGCGGCCTCCAGGAAGTTGGCGAGGACGGCGAGCCCGGCGGCGCCGCTCTTCTCGGGGTGGAACTGGGTGCCGAGCACGCGGCCGCGGCCGGCGACGGCGGGGAACCGCCGCCCGTGGAGGGCGCGGGCGGCGACCAGCGGCTCCGGCACCCCCTCGGGCGCATAGCTGTGGACGAAGTAGAACCACGACGAGGCGGGGAGGCCGGCGAGGAGGTCGGCCGCCGGGCCGGCGCCGTCCTCCGCGGCCGGCGTCTCGTGCGAGCCGGCGCCGCCGGTCGCCCGCGGCACCCCCGCCGTCCTTTCCGCCGCCCGCTCGCCGCCGTTCGCCGCCTCCACCCGGTTCCAGCCCACGTGCGGCAGCAGCACGCCCTCGGGCAGCCGCGTCACCCGTCCGGGCAGGAGCGCCAGCCCGTCGGTGGTCCCCCGCTCCTCGCCCTCCTCGAAGAGGAGCTGATAGCCGACGCAGATGCCGAGCAGCCAGGCGCCCGCGGCGAGCGCCTCGCGGAGCGCCTCCTCCAGCGCGCCGCGCAGCCGCTCGCGGGGCGGCGCGAAGGCGCCGACGCCGGGGAGGAGCAGGCAGCGCACCGCCGCCACCCGCGCCGGTTCGGCGGTCACCTCGACCTCTGCGCCGAGGTGCGCCAGCGCACGGGCCAGGTTGCCGAGATTGCCGATCCCGGTGTCGACCACCGTCGCGCGGGTCATCGCGTCAGCGTCCCCTTGGTGCTCGGCACGGCGTCCCCCTCGCCCTCGCCGGTCCGCCGCGCCACCGCCTGCCGCAGCGCCAGCGCCGCCGCCTTGAACGCGGCCTCGGCGGCGTGATGGCCGTTCCTCGCCGAGAGCAGGTGGAGGTGGAGGGTGAGCCGGCCGCGGTCGGCCAGCGCCTGGAAGAAGTCGGCGGCCAGCGTCACCGGGAACTCCTGGGTCGCCCACAGGTTGGCGACCTCGGACGGCGCCTCCCAGGCGAAGAAGCCGCGGCCGGAGAGGTCGACCACCGCCCGCGCCAGCGCCTCGTCGAGCGGCGCGTAGGCGTGGGCGAAGCGGACGATCCCCCGGCGGTCCCCCAGCGCCTGCGCCAGCGCCTCGCCGAAGGCGATGCCGACGTCCTCGACGGTGTGGTGGAGGTCCACGTCCACGTCGCCCGCGGCGGTCACCTCGAGCCCGAAGCCGCCGTGGGTGGCGAGCGCGTCGAGCATGTGGCCGAAGAAACCGTCCGGCAACGCGATCGCGCGGGCGCCGCCGTCGGGCGAGAGCGTCAGCTCGACCCGCGTCTCGCCGGTCTGCCGCCGGCAGCTCCCCTGCCGCCGCTCGCTCATGCGCCCTCCTCCAGCCGCTCCGCGGCGATCGCCTCCACCGCCCGCGCCACCGCGCGGAGCGCCGGCGCCGGACCGATCGAGACGCGGAGGCAGCCTGCGAGACCCGGCCCGCGCGACACGTCGCGCACCAGCACGCCCTGGTCGGCGAACGCCCGCCGCGCCCGCTCCACCGCCGGGGCGGCGTCGCC
>DATABP010000515.1:0-3986 GCA_036259515.1 Thermoanaerobaculia bacterium
GTCAGGAACGAGCGCAGCACCTCGTACTGCTCGTTCCTGACCCGCGTGCAGGACCTGCAGCCGGCGGCCCGCTGGCACCTCGCCGACCGCCTCGCCCGCCCCCTCCGCGACCTGCGCGTCTCGGTCACCGACCGGTGCAACTTCCGTTGCCGGTACTGCATGCCGCGGGAGGTGTTCGGGCCGGGGTTCGCGTTCCTGCCCAAGGCGGAGATCCTGAGCTACGAGGAGATCGCGCGCGTGGCGCGGGTGGCGGTGCGGCTCGGGGCGCGGAAGATCCGGCTGACCGGCGGCGAGCCGCTCCTGCGGCGCGACCTGCCGGAGCTGGTGGCGATGCTCGCCGCGCTGCCGGGCGTCGAGGTGGCGCTGACCACCAACGGCGCGCTCCTCGCCGAGCGGGCGTCGGCGCTGGCGGCGGCGGGGCTCGCGCGGGTGACGGTGTCGCTCGACTCGCTCGACGACGCGGTGTTCCGGGCGATGAACGACGTCGACTTCCCGGTCGCCCGGGTGCTCGACGGGATCGACGCCGCGGCCGCCGCCGGCCTCGCGCCGATCAAGGTCAACGCCGTCGTCCACCGGCGGGTGAACGACGGCTCGGTGGTCGGCCTGGCGCGGCGCTTCCACGGCAGCGGCCACGTCCTCCGCTTCATCGAGTACATGGACGTGGGCACCACCAACGGCTGGCGGCTCGACGACGTCGTGCCGGGCGACGAGATCGTCGCGCGGATCGGCGCCGAGCTGCCGCTCGCGCCGGTGCCGCCGGCCTATCCCGGCGAGGTGGCGACCCGCTTCCGCTATCTCGACGGCGGCGGCGAGATCGGAGTCGTCACCTCGGTGACGCGGCCGTTCTGCGGCGACTGCACGCGGGCGCGGCTGGCCGCCGACGGCACCCTCTACACCTGCCTCTTCGCCGCCGCCGGCACCGATCTCAAGGCGCCGCTCCGCGCCGGGGCCGACGACGACGAGCTGGTGGAGCGCATCGCCGCCCTCTGGCGCCGCCGCGCCGACCGCTACTCCGAGCTGCGCACCGCCGCCACCCCCGGCGCCCGGCGGGTGGAGATGTCCTACATCGGCGGCTGACCTGCTCCCGGCCCGGTCGCCTCGTCCGCCTCCCCCTCCTCGACCTTCCCCCGTCGCTGGAGCGCCATCGCCGCCAGCCAGCAGAGGAGCGCCCAGGCGGCGCCGCCGGCCCAGCCGGCGAGGACGTCGGTGGGCCAGTGGACGCCGAGGTAGACGCGGCTGGCGCCGACCAGGAAGGCGACCAGCGCGGCGAGGAGCAGCAGGTACGCCTTGGCCGCCCGGCCGCCGTGGACCCGCGCGAGGAGCGCGCCGAGGGTGAGGTAGGCCACCGCCGCGAGCATCGCGTGGCTGGACGGGAAGCTGGCGGTGAAGACCTCCGCCTCGTGCGGCACGAGGTCCGGCCGGGGGCGGTCGAATCCCCGCTTCAGCAGCAGCGAGAGCGCGGCGCCGCCGCCGACGGCGAGGAGCACGAAGAGCGCCGCCCGCCGCTTGCGGTCGATCAGCAGGTAGCCGACCACGGCCAGCGACACCAGCGCGAGCACGCCCATGCTGCCCAGCGCGGTGAGGTCGCGGCCGACTTCTTCGACCCATTCCGGGCCCAGCGGGTCGGCCGGGTCGCCGGGCTCGCGCAGGGCGAGCAGGATCGCCTCGTCGACGGCGTGCACCTCGTCCTCGCCCAGCTCGTCGGCGATCTCGACGAAGCCGAGGACGAGACAGCTGGCGAGGAGGAGCGCGAGGAGCGGCGCGGCCTCGCGGCGGCGGGCGGCGGCGCGCAGGAGAGTGCGGGCGGGGCGGCGCACGGCGGGCATCGCGGGGAGGATAGCGTTCGAGCGGCAGGCACGCGGCAGCGGGTGGCCGGAAGATGCTATCGAGACCACCCTCCACGTCTCGTCGCCTGCGGACGGTTCCTGCGCGGCTGCGAGCGTGCCCGGTCCTGGCGACGCCAAGGACGGGCCGAACTGCCGCCAGGGAGGGGCTATGGCGTCTCTTGGTCGGACTCGCTGGAGACTGCGGCGCGCTGCGGCGGGAACAGGTTACCGACAACGAGCTCCACAGCGTCGAAAGGAGGTACGCGGGCGAGGTCGGTGTCTCCCCATGTACCGAGGAGGACCCAGCGTCCGGCGAGAGCCTCGAAGGCTTGCAGCAGTCGGGCGTCGGTGTCGATCAGCCAATACCAAGGCACGCTGTGGCGCAGGTAGAGGTTCGACTTGTCGTGCCGGTCGCGGCGGGCGGTGGAGGGCGACAGGATCTCGCAGACCCAGTCGGGGCGGACGGCGACCGGCCGCTCTTCGGGGAAAACCGGGACTCGCTCGCGGCGCCACCCGGCGACGTCGGGATTGACGATGTCATGGGGTGCGAACGAGATGTCCGGTTCGCTGACGATCCACCATCCGCCGGGCCCTCCGATTCCGAGATCGAAGGGGAACCCGACGGCGCCGCCCAGAAGGTGCTGAACCCGCCCATGCACCGGCCGTGGCCGCGGGTGAGTCCACAGCTCGCCGGCGATCACCTCCGCCTCCACCCCCTCGGGGGCGGCGAGGATCTCGGCCCAGCCGGCCGGGCGTCGCAGCGGATCGGCCATGGCGCCTAGTCTAGCGGGCCGTTCCCGCCGGGCGGCTCACTTCCGCCGCAGCCAGCACGCTCCGGTCAGCATCGCCAGGCCCAGCGCCGCCGCGCCCGCCGCCAGCCAGCGGCGGTGCTTGCTCGCCTCGAGCGCCAGGGAGGTGGGGTCGGCGCGGTCGTCGAAGCGGCCGTGGGCGCCGTGGTCGCCGGGGACGGGGTGGTCGAGGTTGTGGCGGCGGTCGGGCTGGAGCGGCTGGTCGATGAACTGCGAGTCGAAGCCGGTGCGGGCGAGGTAGCGGTCGGCGAGCCAGGGGGCGATCTTGTTGCCGACGATCGACAGGCTGGCGAAGCCGCCCACCCACACCTCGCGGCGGCGGGCGCCGGCGGCGAAGACGATCGCCTCGGCGGCCACCTCGGGCTGGAAGATCGGCGGCACCGGCTGCGGGTGCCGGTCGAAGCCGATCACCTTGCTCCACGAGAACTGCGGCGTGTTGAGCGCCGGGAGCTGGACCATCGTCAGCCGCACCTTGGAGCCCTCGTGGAGGAGCTCGGTGCGCAGCGAGTCGGTGAAGCCGCGGACGGCGAACTTGGCGCCGCAGTAGGCGCTCTGGAGCGGGATGGCGCGGTAGGCGAGCGCCGAGCCCACCTGGACGATGGTGCCGCGGTCGCGCGGCAGCATGCGGCGGAGCGCCGCCAGCGTGCCGTGGACGGTGCCCAGGTAGTCGACCTCGGTGACGCGGCGGAAGTCCTCGGCGCTCATGTCGCGCACCCGCGACATCACGGTGACCATCGCGTTGTTGACCCAGACGTCGATCGGCCCCAGCTCGCGCTCGACGCGGTCGGCGGCGGCCTCGACCGCGTCGGCGTCGGCGACGTCCACCGGCAGCGCCAGGGCGCGGCCGCCGAGCGCCTCGACCTCGGTGCGGGCGCCTCCGAGCCCGTCCTCGCCGCGGGCGACGAGCCCCAGGTCGGCGCCGGCGGCGGCGAAGGCGCGGGCGGCGGCCCGTCCCACGCCGGCCGACGCGCCGGTCACCACCACCACCTTCCTCTTCGCTCGCATCGCGCGCCTCCTCCCGCGGGAAGGCGGCCAGCAAGAACGGTTCCGCCCCGCTTTCACCCCGCCGGTGGCGCCTCCGCCGCCGGGCGGCGCGCCGGCGGCGGCGCCGCGGCGGTTCGCATCCCCGGACACCGCATCGTCAGAGATTGCGTCCTGGTCCTCGCCAGCGGTCGTGGAGTTTGCAAAGCGGTGAACAAAGTCGTCTCGACAGGTCTCTCAAGTTCCGCGTAAGTCATTGGAACGAAAGAAGTTCGGTTTGCCGCGCGGCGGCTCTTTGCGTAGAGTCGCGGCCATGCCGAAGGACTCCCTGCTGGCGACCTCGCTCCGCGTCCTGTGCGAGGCCCGCTCC
>DATABP010000516.1:0-5241 GCA_036259515.1 Thermoanaerobaculia bacterium
AGGCGACGAACGGCGCCGTCGTCGCGGCGATCCCGGCGTTGCGCGCGGCGCCGGGCAGCAGCACCTCCCGCCGCTCGACCGCCGGCACCGCGAGCCCCGCCGCCGCCAGCGTCGCCGCCGCGCCGCCGCCGCCGGAGTCGACCACCACCACCTCGACCGGCTCCTCCTGCGCGAGCAGCGAACCGACCGCGTCGACCACCCCCGCCTGGTTGCGCAGCGAGAGGACGACGCAGGCGAGAGACGGCGGTTGCACCGGCGGAATCTTATGCCGCGGCACGGCGATTATCCGTCGTCATGCGGGTGCTGATCACCAACCACGAGCTCCTCCACCGTGGCGGCTCGCAGGCCTACGTCTGCGACCTGGCGCGGGGTCTGGCGGCGCGCGGTCTCCAGCCGCTGGTGTTCACCCCGCACGTCGGTGCGGCGGCGAGCGAGCTCCGCGCGGCGGCCATCCCGGTGGTCGACGACCCGGCCCGTCTCGGCGAGCCGCCGGACCTCATCCACGGGCAGCACCACCTGCCGACGTTGACCGCGCTCTCCGCCTGGCCCGGGGTGCCGGCGGTGTTCTTCTGCCACGGCTGGCTGCCCTCCGAGGAGGCGCCGCCGCGGCACCCGCGCATCCTGCGCTGGGTGGCGGTCGACCGCCTGCGCCGCGAGCGCCTGGTCAGCGAGGAAGGGGTCGACCCTGCGCGGGTGGAGGTGCTGCCCAATTTCGTCGACCTCGTGCGCTTTCGGCCCCGCCCGCCGCTGCCGCGGCGGCCGCGCAAGGCGCTCGTCTTCTCCAACCAGGCGGCCGACGGCGGCTACCTCGAAGCGGTGCGCGCCGCGTGCCGCCGGGAGGGCATCGCGGTCGACGTCGTCGGTTTCGCCAGCGGCCGCACCGTCGAACGCGTCGAGGAGGTGCTGCCGGCGTACGACCTGGTCTTCGCTCGCGGACGCTCGGCGATGGAGGCGATGGCGGTGGGCGCGGCGGTGGTGCTCTGCGACCTGGAAGGCGCCGGACCGATGGTCACCCATGCCGAGGTCGAGCGGCTGCGCGACGCCAACTTCGGCATCGCCGCGCTGACCCGGCCGCCGACCGTCCGCCACCTCGGCGAGGAGATCGCCCGCTACGACGCCGCCGACGCCACGCGCGTCCGCGACTGGGTGCGCACCCACGCCGATGCCGAG
The DNA here is from genome assembly GCA_036259515.1 of Thermoanaerobaculia bacterium. GTDB lineage: Bacteria > Acidobacteriota > Thermoanaerobaculia > Multivoradales > JBCCEF01 > DATABP01. The sequence continues at coordinate 1,171 of DATABP010000516.1, forward strand.
CGCACCTTCGACCGAGTGGTCGAGCTCTACCGCGAGGTGCTCGCCGAGGCGCGCTCGCGCCCGGCGCCAGCGGCCGAGGAGGAATCGCGCTACGCCGCCCAGTACCTGCTGCGCTGGAGCCGGGCGGCCCGCGACACCGAGCTCCTGTTGGCCGTCGCCCACGCCGCCAAGAGCGAGGCGGAGGGCGCCTTCGCCCTCGCCGAGGCGCAGCGGCTGGAGCTGCGCGACGAACAGGACCGGCTGCGGCGGCGGCAAGTCGACCTCGAGGCGGAGATCGCCGAGCTGCGATCCACCACGGCGCTGCGCCTGCGCGGCTGGCTGCTCGCCCGGCCGATTCTGGCCGCGGCGTACCGGCGGTTGCGCACGGCGGGCGGCGCGTAGCCACGCCGGCGGAGCGTCGTCGCCGCCGGGGAGCGAAGCTCGCGCACGACCGGCTGGCCCCGCGCGCCGGCGGCCGGAGCTGTGGGGGCCGGCGTGGCGGCCGGCCCTTACTCGCCCTCGACCAGCCGCCGCGCCCGCTCCGCCACCGCCTCCGGCGTGAACCCGAAGTGCCGCGCCAGGTCCTCGGCCGGCGCCGACTCGCCGTAGCGGTCGACGCCGACCACCGCGCCGCGCGGCCCCACCCAGCGCTCCCAGCCGAAGGTCGCCGCCGCCTCCACCGCCAGCCGGCGCTCGATCGCCGCCGGCAGCACCGTCTCGCGGACCTCCGCCGGCTGCGCGGCGAAGAGCTCCCAGGAGGGCATCGACACCACGCGCGCCGGGATTCCCGCCCCGGCGAGGAGCTCCGCCGCCGCGACGCAGGTCGCCACCTCCGAGCCGGTGCCGATCAGTGCCAGCGCCGGGGCGGCGCCGTCCGCCGGATCGGCGACCACGTAGGCGCCGCGGGCCACGCCGTCGATGGCCAGCTCGCGGGTGCCGGCGAGGACCGGCAGCTTCTGCCGCGAGAGCGCCAGCACCGTCGGGCCGTCGTGGCGCTCGATCGCCACCTTCCAGGCGGCGGCGGTCTCGTTGGCGTCGGCGGGGCGGAGGACGACCAGGTTCGGCATCGCGCGGAGCGAGGCGAGGTGCGCCTCCGGCTGGTGGGTGGGGCCGTCCTCGCCGAGGAAGATCGAGTCGTGGGTGAAGACGAAGACGACCCGGAGGCGCATCAGCGCGGCGAGCCGGATCGGCGGCCGCATGTAGTCGGCGAAGACGAGGAAGGTTCCGCCGTAGGGGAGCAGCAGCCGGTTGAGCGCCAGCCCGTTGAGGATCGAGCCCATCGCGTGCTCGCGGACCCCGAAGCGGAGGTTCCTGCCGCCCCAGGCGAGCGCCGAGAAGTCGTCCTCGCCGTCGACCAGGGTGGAGTTCGAGCCGGAGAGGTCGGCCGAGCCGCCGACGAGCTGCGGCAGCACCGGTGCGAGCGCGTTGATCACCTTGCCCGACGCCTGCCGGGTGGCGAGCTTGGTGCCGGGCTCGAAGCGCGGCAGGGCGTCGGCCCAGCCGGCGGGGAGCTCGCCGGACAGGCGCTCGAGGAGCTCGGCCGCCAGCGTGGGATGGACGTCGGCGTAGCGGGCGAAGAGCTCCTTCCAGGCGGCGTGCTCGGCGGCGCCGCGGGCGGCGGCCTCGGCGAACGGCTCGCGCGCCTCCTGCGGCACGTGGAACGTCGGCTCCTCCGGCCAGCCGAGCGCCCGCTTCGCCGCCGCCGCCTCGTCGGAGCCGAGCGGCGCGCCGTGCGCCTCGGCGGTGCCCTGCTTCGTCGGGCTGCCGAAGCCGATGTGGGTGCGCACCACGACCAGCGACGGCCGCGGGTCCGCCTTCGCCGCCGCCATCGCGGCGTCGAGCGCGGCGAGGTCGTTGCCGTCCTCGACGTCGGCGACGTGCCAGCCGTAGGCGGCGAAGCGCGCCGCCACGTCCTCGGAGAAGGTCAGCGTCGTCGGCCCGTCGATCGAGATGCCGTTCGAGTCGTAGAGCACGCACAGCTTGCCGAGCCGCAGGTGGCCGGCGAGCGAGCAGGCCTCGGCGGTCACCCCCTCCATCAGGTCGCCGTCGCTGGCGATCACCCAGGTGCGGTGGTCGAAGACCGGGAAGCCGTCGCGGTTGAAGCGCGCCGCCAGCACGCGCTCGGCGATCGCCATGCCGACCGCGTTCGCCAGCCCCTGCCCGAGCGGGCCGGTGGTCGTCTCGATGCCGAGGTCGGGGTCGTGCTCGGGGTGGCCCGGGGTCTTCGAGCGGAGCTGGCGGAAGGCCCGGAGCTCGGCCATCGGCATCGGGTAGCCGGCGAGGTGGAGGAGGCCGTAGAGGAGCGCCGAGGCGTGCCCGGAGGAGAGCACGAAGCGGTCGCGGTCGAGCCAGCGCGGGTGCGCCGGGTCGTGGCGCAGGTGGCGCGTCCACAGCCAGAAGGCCATCGGCGCCTGCCCCATCGGCGCGCCGGGGTGGCCGGACTGCGCCTTCTCCACCATGTCGACGGCGAGGAAGCGCAGCGTGTTGATCGCGAGGTGGTCGCTGCCGGCGGCGAGGCGCTCGCTTTCGGCGTCGCTCGTGGCGTGGGGCGTCGGGCTCATCGTCTCCGGGACCGGGTCGTGGGACGGCTGCACGTGGCAGGGCGCCGAGCGCGCTCCGCGGGAAGCGATCCTACCCCGCGCCTGTTTTGACTCGCGACCGCCGCCGGCTCTATCATCCCGAGCCGCGGAAGCCCTTTGCGGAGAGGTGCTGGAGTGGTCGAACAGGGCTGCCTGCTAAGCAGTTGTCCGGGGTTCACCCCCGGACCGAGGGTTCGAATCCCTCCCTCTCCGCCATCCCGCCCGACTCCTCGCTGATCCTCCTCAGTCCTCGTCCCGCTGCCGCACGGTGATCACCGGGCAGGGGGCGTGCTGCACCACGCGCTCCGCGGTCGAGCCCAGGAGGAGGTGGGCGAGGCCGGTGCGGCCGTGGGTGCCCATGGCGACGAGGTCGGCGTCGCGGCGGCGGGCCTCGTCGACGATGACGTCGGGCGGGTAGCCCTCGCGGCTGACCGCCTCGACCGCCAGCCCCTCGCGCGCCAGCTCGCGCGCCGCCAGCTCGAGCTTCGCCTCGGCGTCGGCCCCCACGTCCTGGAGGAAGCGCACCGAGGTGGGGATCGGGCCGTAGGCGGTGTACTCGATCGGCAGGTGGTAGGCGTGGACGAGGACGATCCGCGCGTCGGCCTCGAGGCGGGCGAGGAGGCGCACGGCGAAGGCCGCGGCGTCCGCGGAGCCGGCGGAGAAGTCGGTCGGCAGGACGATGGTGCGGAGGGGGCGGTGGCGGCCGCGGTCCTCGGGGTGGACGGTGAGCACCGGGCAGCGGGCGCGCTGCACCACCCGCTCGGCGGTGGAGCCGAGGAGCAGGTGGCCGATGCCGGTCAGGCCGCGGGTGCCGACGACGACGAGGTCCGCCCCGCTGTCCTGGGCGAAGGCGACGATCGTCTGGGAGGGCACGCCGAGCGAGAGCTCGACGGCGACCTCGACGCCGCGCTCGCCGAGCCGCGCCGCCGTCTCCTCGAGCTTGCGCCGCGCCACGCCCTGGAGCTCGTCGCCGAAGTCGCCGCCGGGGGGCACGTAGTCCGGCAGCGGCGCCGGCAGGGTCAGCGCGTGGAGGAGGGTGAGGCGGGCGCCGTGGCGGCCGGCGAGGTCGAGCGCCCAGTCGAGCGCCGCCTCGGCGGTGGGCGAGAAGTCGGTGGCGGCGACGATCCGCGCCAGCGGCGCGCCGGACGGCTGGGGGGACGAGGGACCGCTCGCGGCGTCGGTGCTCATCGGGTTCCTCCTGGCTCTCGCGCCAGCCTAGCAGGAGGGGTCCGTGGCGAGCGCCGGACGCCGCGCCCGGTTGCCCTCAGCTCGCCTTGCGGATCGCCCGCACCAGCTCCTGCTTGCTCATCTTCGAGCGGCCGCCGATCGAGAGCTGCTTGGCGCGGTTGTAGAGCTCCTGCTTGCTGCGGTCCTCCAGCCGGCGGGTGGGGTTGCCGGTGCCGGAGGTGGTCTTGCGCCCGCTCTTGGTGCGGCCCTCCTCGCGACGCTGCTTGTTGACCGTGCGGGCGGCGATCTCCTTGGCCCGGCCGGTCGACCGGCCGCGCGTCGTGGC
>DATABP010000517.1:0-6577 GCA_036259515.1 Thermoanaerobaculia bacterium
GCCGCAGGCGGTGATCGCCCAGCGCCGCAGGAGCGCCGGGAGGAGCGGCACCCGGCGCCGCTGGAGCGCGTGCGCGAGACGGTGGAGGGCGAGCGCCTGGAAGCCGGAGTCGAGGAACAGGGCGTCGACCAGCGCCGGCAAGACGCCGCGCCCCTTGACCCGCCGCAGGCGCTCGAAGTCGCGGCGCAGGCGCGCCCAGTCGCCGCGGCCGTCGCTCACCGCCGCGCCTCCCGGTTGCGCAGCGCGCCGAGCACGCCGAGCCGCGGCAGCCGGCTCCAGACGGCGTAGAGGCCGCGCGCCTTGAGCCACAGCTCGAAGCCGCCCTCGCCGGGGCGGAGCGGCTGACGGGGCAGCGCCCAGGGGTCGCCGGCGACGGCGCCGGGATGGCGGTGGATCGCCGCCGCCGCCGCGTAGCCGGCCCGCTTCGCGGCCCGGCGCGCCGCCGGCGAGGTGCGCCCGTAGGGCCAGGCGAGGGTGTGGACGGAGCGGCCGAGGAGGTCCTCGAGGTCGCGCTTCGAGCCGGCGACCTCGCGGTCGAGCTCGGCGCCCTCGAGGCGCGACAGGTCGCGGTGGGTGCGGCCGTGGCTGCCCACCTCGCAGCCGGCGGCGGCGGCCTCGACGAGCGCGGCGCGGCCCATCAGCGGCTCGCGGCGCTCGCCGGCGGCGAGGTCCCAGGCGTTGTCGGTGCCGACGAGGCCGGAGACGGCGAACACGCTGGCGGTCATGCCGCGGGCGGCGAGCGCCGGCACCGCGCGCTCGCCGAAGCAGCGGCAGCCGTCGTCGAAGGTGAGGACGACCGTCTTCGGCGGCAGGCGCCGGCGCTGGTGCCAGGCGGCGGCGGCCTCGGCGAGGGTGGCGGTGCGGAAGCCCCAGCCGGCGAGGCGGTCGAGCTGGCGATCGAGCTCCTCGGGGGTGAGGTAGCTGTCCGGGTGGCGCGGCGGCGGCGCGAGCGGCGCCGGCTCGACGTGGTGGAGCATGAGGACCGGCGTCGCGGCGCGCGCTCCGCTGCCGCGGCTCACGCCGCCTCCCGCGTCACGCCGGCGAGCAGGCGCTCCCAGGCGTCGGCGGTCGCCGCGAAGGGGAAGCGCTCCGCGCGCCGCCGCGGCGTCTCGCCCCAGTCGCGGTCGACGGCGGCGGCGAGCGCGGCGGCGTACGCGTCGAGGTCGTCGGGATCGGCGTAGAGGCCGGCGTCGCCGATCACCTCGCGGCGCACCGCGTCGTCCGGCGCCACGCAGGCGACGCCCGCGGCCATCGCCTCGAGGTAGGCGAGGCCGAAGGACTCCGTCCGCGAGGGCAGGGTGAAGAGGTCGGCGGCGGCGTAGAGGGCGGGCATCGCGTCGCGCGGCACGGCGAGACGGCGGTAGCGGCCGGGGAGGTGGCGGGCGCCCAGCGCGTCGAGGGCGGCGGCGCCGGGACCGTCGCCGGCGACCAGCAGGCTGGCCGGCCGTCCGTGCTCGGCGAGGCGGGCGACGGCGAGGAGCGCGCGGTCGTGCCGCTTGTGGGCGTCGACGGCGCCGGCGGTCATCACCACCGGCCGCGGGAGGTCGAGCGCGGCGGGCGGCGCGCCGGGTCGGAAGCGGTCGAGGTCGACCCCGTGCGGCACGACCTCGATCCGCGCCCGGGGCGCCCGCGCGGCGATCGTCTCGGCGGCGGCGCGGGTGAAGGCGACCACGCGGTCCGGCCGCTGGCGGGCGAAGGCGCCCTCCCACTTCGGATCGACGCCGTGCGCCACGTCGACGAACGGCACCCCGCGCGCCCGCCGCAGCAGGCGGCAGAGCCAGGCGCCGACCAGACCTCCCTCGATCACCACCACATCGTATCCGCCGCGCCAGAGGGCGGGGAAGGCGGCGAGGCTGGCGGTCGCCCACTCCACGTTGAGGGGATCGAGGAAGAGGGTGTCGAGCGCCTTCCGGCCGAGGCGGGTGGCGGCGTGGAGGCGGACCAGCCAGCGGGCGTCGCGCGGCACGGCGCGGACGCGGCGGTGGGGGAGCGGCACCGCGCCGCGGCAGAAGATCACCGGCTCGATGCCGCGCCGGGCGAGAGCGGCGGCGATCTCGAGCACGAAGGCCTCGGCGCCGCGGCCGACGACGCCGGCGCCGGGCATCACCCAGGCCACCCTCATCCCGCCACCTTCATCCCGCTGCCTCCGCCGCGCCGCCGCCGGCGAAGAAGCGGCGGAACGGCCGGTAGAAGCGGAGCGCCAGGAGCCCGGCGGCGGCCGCCGCGGCGCCGCACGACGCCGCCAGCCGCCCCCAGCCCTCGTCCGGGAAGAGGGCGACGACGAGCGCGAACGGCGCCAGCGGCACGAAGTAGACGTAGGCGAGGTCTCCCGCCAGGCGCAGGAAGCCGGCGCCGAGGATGCGCCACACCCGCCACGCCATCACCAGGTTGCCGGCGAGCAGGAACTCGGCGAAGACCAGCCCGATCGCGCCGTGGCGGCTGGTCAAGAGCAGCCCGAAGCCGATCAGGCTGACGAAGTTGAGCACCACGATCGCCAGCCATGCGCGGTCCTCGTGGCGCACCTTGAGGAGCTCGCCGCCCAGGCGGCTGAACGGGTCGACCAGCGGCAGGAAGCAGAGGATGCGGAAGAGCGGCACCGCCGGCCGCCACTGCTCGCCGAGGAGCACGTGGACGAGCACCGTCTCGGCGTTGAAGAAGAGGAACCACGCCGCCAGCGCCTCCAGCGCCAGGATCGACACCGTGCCGATGCGGTAGACCTCGAAGAAGCGCCGCTCGTCGGCGCGCACCTCGACGAGCGCCGGGTAGAGCACCCGCTGCACGGCGGGCACCACGATGGTCTGCACCCGCAGCCCCCAGAGCCGCGCCTTGCCGTACTGGGCGACCATCGCGGTCGACACGAACGGCCCCAGCACGTAGCGCTCGAAGTAGGGGAGCGCGAAGGCGCAGAGCGCGACGAGGAAGAGGAGGCGGCTCTTGCGCAGGAGGTCGGGCAGGAGGCGGCGGTCGAAGCGGAGCGGCATCCGCCCCCACGCCCGCCGCCAGAGGAGCGTCGCGAGGAGCGTCATGCCGGCGAGCTCGCCGGCGACGAACGCCCACACCCCGGCGCCGGCGAGCGCCAGGCCGATCGCCACCGCCGCGAAGACGACGCCGCGGGCGATCTCCGGCACCACCAGCCGGCCGATCTCGAGCCGCCGCTCGAAGAACACCCGCGGCACCGCCGCCAGGCCGTCGAGCAGCACGTAGGCGGCGAGCGCGGCGACCACCGGCGGCAGCCCCGGGTCGAGCACCGCGAAGAGCGGCGAGCTGGCGACGAGGAGGAGCGACACCAGCAGCCCGGCGCCGCCGGTCCAGGCGAGCACCGTGCCGTACGGCTCGCGCTCGTCGCGCACCAGTTGATAGGGCAGCCCGAGGTCGCGCACCACGCCGGCGATGACCACCGCCGAGAGCGCCAGCTCGAAGAGGCCGTGGAGCTGGTCGAGGACGAGGCGGGCCAGCGCGACGTCGGCGACCAGCCGCAGCAGCAGGCGCGCCCCCTGGCTGCCGTAGGCGGCGAGCGACGAGGAGAGGAAGCGGCTCTCGGTGCTGCCGGCGGCGGGGGCGGCGGGAGGGCTCACCCGCCTTCCTCGCCGTTCGCGCCGGGCCAGCGGGCGACGATCTCCCGGTACCACTCGCGCTTGAAGAGCACCACCCCGGGAAACGCGGCGCGGCTGCCGGCGAGCTCCTTCCTGTGGCGGAGGAAGATGGCGAGCGCCGCCGCCACCGCCTTGGCCGGCGCCGCCGCCGCCAGCGCCCGCCGCGAGCGCCAGGTCGGGCCGGTGGCGAGGGCCTCGGGATGGCGGCGGCGGAAGTCGTGGAAGTGGCGGCCGTACCAGCGGGCGTGGGCGACCAGCGCGTCGCGGTCGACGCGCACCGCGGCGTGGCGCACCACCGCGGTCGGCTCGAAGGCGGTGGCGAGGCCGGCGGCGCGGGCGCGGAGCACCCAGTCGTGGTCCTCGCTGGTCGGCAGCGCCTCGTCGAACGGGCCGACCGCCTCCCAGGCCGCCCGGGTGACGGCGAGGTTGAGGCTGCCGAGCGGGCCGCGCGTCGCCGCCTCGGCCGGGCGGTCGGGGAGGAGCTCGTGGAACGAGGCGACGTTGTCGGCCAGCGCCCAGCGGTTGCCGCGCCGCGGGAAGGTCACCGCGCCGCCGGCGACCGGCGCCGCGTCGAGGGCGCGGGCCAGCCGTGGCAGCCAGCCGGGGAAGGGCTGGCAGTCGGCGTCGGTGAAGAGGAGGAGCCGCCCGCGCGCCGCCGCCACCCCGCGGTTCCGCGCCGCCGCCGGCGACAGCGGCCCGTCGCTCTCGACGAAGCGCACCCCCGGGGCGTCGCGCGGCACCAGCCCCGGCGCGTCCCGGCCGACGACGATCACCTCGAAGTCGACCCCCGCCCGCCCCTGTCCCGCGAGACCGTCGAAGGTCTCGCCGATCCACGGCGAATCGAGGTCGGGGACGACCACCGAGACCGGCGGGCCGGCCGCCGGCGCGCTCACCGCCCGGCCTCCCGGTCGCCGCGCCGGCACCGCCCGGCGCGCCCCCGGGCGGCCGCGGCGGTCCTCACTTGCGGTGGTTGCGGGCGATCAGCCGGCCCCACTGGCGGGTGCCCAGGGCGCGGATCTTCGCCATCCGCTCCTCGGCCACGCGGTCGGCCGCCACCGCCGTCGTCACCCCCTGCTCGTCGGCGATGTCGAAGACCCGCATCATGTTGAGGTAGATGGTCCGCGTCATGCGCAGGGCGCGCTCGCGGTTGTAGGGGCCGGTCAGCTCGTTGTAGACGTTGATCAGGCCGCCGGCGTTGATCACGAAGTCCGGCGCGTAGAGGATGCCGCGGGCGGCGAGCTCCTGGCCGTGGCGCTCCTCGTCGTCGAGCTGGTTGTTGGCGGCGCCGGCGACCACCTTGCAGCGCAGCCGTGGGATGGTGCGGTCGTTGAGGATGGCGCCGAGCGCGCAGGGGGCGAAGACGTCGCACTCGACGTCGTAGATCTCCTCGGTCGGCACCACCTCGACGCCGTGCTCGTCGGCGGCCTGCGCCGTCGCCTCGGGGTCGATGTCGCAGCCGAACACCTTGGCGCCCTCCTCGGCGAGGTAGGAGGCGAGCCAGATCCCGACGCTGCCCAGCCCCTGGATCGCCACCGTGCGCCCGGAGAGCGAGTCGGCGTCGAAGCGCTTGCGCACCGCCGCCTTCATCCCCTGGAGGACGCCGTAGGCGGTGACCGGCGAGGGGTCGCCGCTGCCGCCGTGCGACTCCGAGACCCCGGTCACCCACGGCGTCTCGGTGAGGATCGTCTCGCAGTCCTCGACGTCGATGCCGACGTCCTCGGCGGTGATGTAGAGGCCGTTCAGCGAGTCGATGTACTGGCCGAAGGCGCGGAACAGCGCCTCGCTCTTGTCCTTCTTCGAGTCGCCGACGATCACCGCCTTGCCGCCGCCCAGGTTGAGCCCGGCGGCGGCCGCCTTGTAGGTCATGCCGCGCGACAGCCGCAGCACGTCGTTCATCGCCTCCTCGAAGGAGGTGTAGCTCCACATCCGCACGCCGCCCAACGCCGGGCCGAGAGTGGTCGAATGGACGGCGATGATCGCCTGCAGCCCCACCTCCGGGTTGGAGCAGACGAGCACGCGCTCGTGCCCCATCTGCGCCATCTCCTCGAACATCTGCATCGCGATGGTTCCCTCGTCGGAAGAACCTGCCCCCGGCGGGCGGCGGTCGGGGCGTGCGCCGGGCATGGATGAGTCGAAGCCGCGGCGGGCCCGGCGACGCGCCTCTGGGAGCGGCGGGCGATCGAACGCGGCGCGACCGAGCCGTCCGGGCGGACGGACGGCGGGAAGTGTAGCGGAACTGCGGAGCACGGTCCAAGCGACGACCGGCCGGTCCGGTCACCTTTTCGCCCCTCGTCCGACTCCGTCCTCGAACACTCACTCCACGAAAGGACGGACCGACGATGACACGACCCGCGACGAGGACCATGACGACCACGATCGTGCCGCTCTCGACCGCCCTCGCGGGCCGCACGGCGCCGGCGGAGGCGCGGCGATGACGAGCTCCGCGCGGAGCGAGGCGGACGTGGTGGCGGCCGCGGCGGGCGATCGGGAGGCCTTCGTGCGGCTGGTCGGCGCGTACGCCAACACGGTCGGCGCCATCGCCGTCGCCGCCAGCCGCGACCTCGACGCCGCCCAGGACGTGGCCCAGGAGGTCTTCCTGGTCGCCTGGCGCGACCTCCGGAGGCTGCGCAACCCGGCCAGCTTCCTGCCCTGGCTGCGGCAGATCGCCCGCAACCGCGCCCACCAGTGGCGGCGCGACCAGCGGCTGGGCCGCAGGGTGCGCGACGCCGACGAGGCGCTCGCCGCGGTGGTCGCCCGCGATCCGACGCCGCACGAGGCGCTGGCGCTCGACCGCCGCCGCCGGATGGTCCGCGACGTCGTCGACGGGTTGCCGGACGACGTGCGCGAGGTGATCGCGCTCTTCTACATGGAGGGGCGCTCGGTGCGTCAGGTGGCGGACCTGCTGGGGATCGCCGAGCCGGCGGTGCGCAAGCGCCTGTCGCGGGCCCGCGCCGCGATCCGCGAGGAGCTGCTCGACCGCTTCG
>DATABP010000518.1:0-9290 GCA_036259515.1 Thermoanaerobaculia bacterium
CGCTCGATGGCACATCTCGAGCGGTGCCCGCCGACGCCGGCCGAGAATCGCGCGAAGCAAGATTCGAGGCGTTCTGGGGGTTTTTTTCTCTTTATCTTTTTGCGTGGGGACTTCCACCGGTAGCGGGGGCGGGGTGGCCCGAGCGCAGCGAGTCACCTACCCCGCCGCCCCGCTCCGCCTCAGGCCGCCTTCTCCTTGCGCGAGCGCTTGACCGGCGCCGGGCCAGGAGACGGCGCCGGCGCGGGGGCCGGCGGCTGGAGGTACGCCTCCACCCGGTTCATCAGCTCGTCGAGGTCGAGCGGCGCCGCGCCGGACGGCCGCCCCAGCACGGTGGCGACGACGTTCTTGCCGAGCGCGCGGTAGCTCTCGAACTGCGACTCGCTGAACCACTGGTCGACCGTGCTCTCGTGGGGGAACTCCATCGAGCGCCTGGCGTAGTTGGTGACGTCGTAGGGCTCGCGATCGATGATCGCCGGCTTGACGTAGAGCAGGAACCCGGGCGCGGCGTCGGCGCCGTCGACCGCCGAGTAGTCGATGCGGCCGATCGCGCAGTAGGAGGCGCCCGGCTTCGGCTGGTCGACCGGCTTGGGGTAGATGGCGATCCGCCGCTCGAACTCGATCGGCACCCCGAGGTCGATGCGCACCTTGCGGATGGCGCTGCCGAGGTCGTCGAAGGCGTAGGTCGGGTCGCAGCCGGCGTCGCAGACGATGATCGTGCGGCAGCGCCGGCGCACCATCTCGTAGAGCCCGAGGTTCTCGAAGTGGCCGCCGTCCGAGAGGTAGACGTAGGGGCGGGTGTCGTCGGTCTGCCCCAGCGCCTCGGCGACGAGGAGCGCCGCCGACGAGGCCGGGCCGCTGCGCGTGTAGGTGCGGCTTCCGGCGGGGCCCGGGTTGCCGAGCCAGGCGCCGAGCCGCGCGTTGAGCAGCGCCATGATGAAGGCGGTCGAGGGCGACGAGTGGTAGCCCATGTTGGGGCTGGCGGCGGCGCCGGAGGTGGCGATCGCGGTGCCCAGCGACAGGCCGCCCTCGCCGCCGTAGGCCTGCGCGCGCCGGTAGCCGAGCCGCGCCGAGCCGCAGTGGAGCGGCGTGGCGGTGAAGCTCTCCGCCTTGCGCTCCTGCCAGGCGAGCTCCTCGCCGTGCACCAGGTTGAGCGCCATGTTGATCACCGGCCACGGGCGGTTGGCGCGCAGCCGGTGGAGGCGCAGGTCGTCGTTGGCGTCGAAGCCGGTGAACAGGTTCGGCCGCCGCAGCGGGTTCGAGGCGCCGAGGTAGGCGCGCACCAGCCGGTTGCGGTACATCGCCTGGAGCGAGAAGCGGTTGACCTCGACGAAGCGGCCGAAGAGGAGGCCGACGCCGGCGAAGACGGCGATCGCCGCCGCCACCTGCCACAGCTCGCCGCGGAAGGGCGGCACCCAGATCCAGAACGCCGCGCCGGGCGCCGTCGCCGCGGCCGCCGCCGCCGTCGCCTCCCCCTCCGGGAAGACCGCCCCGAGGATCTCCTGCGCCCCCACCGAGACGAGGATCAGGAGCAGCACGACGAAGAGCGGCGCGGCGAACGCGAGGACCACCTTCTTGAGCCGGCTGTCGCTCCCGGCGCTCTTGCCGAGTTGGCTGACCAGCCCCCCGAGGCCGCCGGCGCTGGCCAGCGCCACCAGCCGCTCCACCGTCGACGACAGCAATGTCGGGGCGTAGAAGACGAGCGCCGAGCCCGCCATCGTCACCACCGAGACGATCAGCGTCCAGGCCGACCAGCGCGCCCACCACTCGCGGTCGGCGTCGCCGAGCTCCGACGGGTAGCCGTACTCCTCGGAGAGGCTCGAGAAGGCGACGAACAGGCTCTTGGTCAGGAGCACCGGGCCGAGCACCAGGAACGGCGCGAGGAGCGGGTAGAGCAGGTAGGGCGACTCGAGCAGCGCGTCCGCCCAGGAGGAGAGCACGTGGGCGTAGAGGAGCGTCGCGGGCACCCCGGCGGCGATCACCGCCAGGAGGTCGGCGAAGAGCGACGGCCGCGGCCGGTCGAGCCGGCGCGACAGGAGCTCGGCGGCGAGGAAGGCGACGAGCGGCACCCCGAGCGCCCAGATCGCGCACCACGGCAGCACCTCGACGAAGCCGCGGTCGCCGCCGGCGAGGTAGATCGCCGACCCCCAGGCGAGCGCGACGGTGGCGGCGAGGAGCGGCAGCAGCCCGAGGCGCAGGAACCACTGGTCCCAGTCGCTCCGGTGGCTCCGCTCCTTGGGGTCGGCGCTGGCGCGGAGCGCGCTCATGAAGAAGAGCCCGACGGTGCCGAAGAGGAGCGCCGCGCCGTAGAGCCAGGGCACCAGCTCGGGCTGCCGCGCCCACTCGTCCCGCGACAGGGCGACCAGCGGCAGGGTCAGCGCCGCGGCGAGGATGGGCAGGAAGACCAGCCAGTTGAGGATCAGGTTGCGCACCACCGTCGCCACCAGCGTCCAGGTGTCGGGCGACAGCACCCCGAGCCGCGGCGTCAGGTAGTTGCTGTAGCTGCGCAGGAAGCGGAGCGGATAGGGCTCCGGGTCGAGCACGTTGACGCCGGCGCCGCTCTCCGGCTGCTCGAGGTACGGCGCCACCTTGTCGATGCCGCCGGCGCGGTGCAGCCAGCCGTGGATCCAGCTCGCCACGTAGCCGCCGCCGGAGACGCTCGACAGGTAGTCGACCTTGTCCATCAGCCCGGCGTCGACCAGCCCCTGGAGGACGCCGAGGTTGAAGGTGGCGCTGCGGATGCCGCCGCCCGAGAAGCAGAGCGCCGCGAGACCGGGGTCGAGCCGGTGGACGCGGGAGAAGAGGTGGGCGGTCTTCTCGCGGTCGCTCTTGTCCGGATCGGCGAGCACCGGGTCGCCGGCGAGCGCCGCCTTCCACTCCGGGTCGCGCGCCAGCTCGACGTACTCCTCGCGCAGCACCTCCCACAGCGGCAGCACGCGGTCGGCGCTGGCGACCAGGCCGACGGCGAACTCGGCGGCGGGGGCGTCGGGCCCGCCGCCCAGGCGCAGGCGGACGCGGAGCTCGGTCGCCGCCTCGTCGCCGGTCTCGGCGCCGTCGGCGAAGCAGCGCACCGGCACCGTCACCCGCACCGGCTCGGACGGGCTCTCCACCGACCGCCGCGGCTTGGGCGCCCCGGCCTCGAAGCGGAAGCCGTCGACCGGCTCGATCGGCAGCACCTCGATCGCCAGCTCGTCGAGGCGAGGGACGCCGTGGACGTCGAAGTGGAGGTCGGCGCCGCCGCGGGGCTTGCCGCGCAGCTCGACGACCAACGGGTCGGCGGCGAAGTCGACGGACACGGGCAGCGCGGACACGACCTCGATCATCACCAGGCCTCCTGGCGGCGGCTTCGCCGAAAGGCGAGTCACGCCGGAAAAACGGGATTTCCCTTACTTTAGCACCCGCCTCGAAAACAATCAACGCCACCTCCACCTGCGCTACCATTGCCAGCCCGCCGGCGCTCCCCGCCGGCGGCGCGAGAGCCTTGAGATGAGCCGACCGCGCGACACCGATTCCTCCACCGAGACCGCCGTCCCGGCGCCGCCGCGCGCCGCGGTGGCCGACGCCTACGACCCCTCCGAGATCGAGCCGCGCTGGCAGCGGCGCTGGGAGGAGGAGGGGCTGTACCGGTCCGACGTCGACCCGGCGGCCGAGAAGCACTACGCGCTGACCATGCTGCCGTACCCGTCGGGCGACCTCCACATCGGCCACTGGTACGCCATCTGCCCGGCCGACGCGCGCGCCCGCTACGAGCGCATGCGCGGCAAGAACGTGCTCTTCCCGATCGGCTTCGACGCCTTCGGGCTGCCGGCCGAGAACGCCGCCATCCAGCGCAACGTCCACCCCCGCGAGTGGACCTACGCCAACATCGAGCGGATGCGCCGGCAGCTCCGCACCATGGGGCCGATGTTCGACTGGCGGCGCGAGATCGTCTCCGCCGACCCCGAGTACTACCGCTGGACGCAGTGGTTCTTCCTGCGCTTCTTCGCCGGCGACCTCGCCTACCGCAAGCGCGCCGCCGTCGACTGGTGCCCGTCCTGCAACACCACGCTGGCCCGCGAGCAGGTGGTGGGCGACGACCGCCGCTGCGAGCGCTGCGACACGCCGGTGACCAAGAAGGACCTCGAGCAGTGGTTCTTCCGCACCACCCGCTACGCCGAGGAGCTGCTCGACTTCTCGGGCATCGACTGGCCGGAGCGGGTGCGCACGCTCCAGACCCACTGGATCGGCCGCTCGGAGGGGGCGCGCATCGCCTTCGCGACCGAGCGGCCGGGCGGCGGCGCGGGGTCCGCGATCGAGGTGTTCACCACCCGTCCGGACACCCTGTGGGGCGCCACCTTCCTGGTGCTCGCTCCGGAGCACCCGGCGGTCGCCGAGCTGACCTCGCCCGAGCAGGCCGACGCCGTCGCCCGCTACCTCGACCAGACGCTGCGCCAGACCGACGTCCAGCGCGAGGCGGCCGACCGCGAGAAGACCGGCGTCCCCACCGGCGGCTTCGCGGTCAACCCGGCGACCGGCGAGCGGGTGCCGGTGTGGATCGCCGACTACGTGCTGACCACCTACGGCACCGGCGCGATCATGGCGGTGCCGGCGCACGACCAGCGGGACTTCGACTTCGCGCGGCGGTTTGGACTACCGATCCGCGTCGTCGTCGCCGGCGAGGACGGCGCGGTGCCCGACCCCGCGGCGATGAGCGAGGCGGCGCCGTCGCAGGGCGCGCTCGTCGACTCCGGCGAGCTGACCGGCACCCCGGCCGCCGACGCCTACGAGCGGGTGTGCGCCTGGCTCGAGGAGCGCGGGCACGGCCGGCGCGCCGTCACCTACCGCCTGCGCGACTGGCTGATCTCGCGGCAGCGCTACTGGGGGGCGCCGATCCCGATCGTCCACTGCCCGGCGTGCGGCCCGGTGGCGGTGCCCGAGGACGAGCTGCCGATCACCCTGCCCGACGACGTCGAGTGGCGGCCGACCGGCGAGAGCCCGCTCAAGCTCCACCCGACCTGGCGCCACACCACCTGCCCGCGCTGCGGCGGCCCCGGCGAGCGCGACACCGACACCATGGACACCTTCATGGACTCGTCGTGGTACCACCTGCGCTACCTCTCGCCGCGCTTCGACCAGGGCCCCTTCGACCCGGCGGAGTACGACTACTGGATGCCGGTCGACGTCTACACCGGCGGCATCGAGCACGCGACGATGCACCTGATCTACACCCGCTTCTTCCACAAGGCCTGCCGCGACCTCGGCGTCACCGCGGGCGACGAGCCGATGAGGAAGCTCCGCAACCAGGGCATCATCCTGGGCGAGGACTCCGAGAAGATGTCGAAGAGCCGGGGCAACGTGGTCGCCCCGGACGCGCTGGTCGAGCGCTACGGCGCCGACACCGTGCGCGCCCACCTGATGTTCTTCGCCCGCTGGGAGCAGGGCGGGCCGTGGTCGTCGGGCGGCATCGAGGGCACCGCCCGCTGGCTGCGCCGGGTGTGGTCGCTGCTCCTCGACCCGCCGGGCGACGCCGGCACCGCCTCGGACGAGACGCGCCGCCGGCTGCGCCGGAAGCTCCACCAGGCGATCGGCGCGGTGACCGCCGACTTCGAGCGGGTGCAGTTCAACACCGTCGTGTCGACGCTGATGGAGCTGGCGAACGAGATGGGCCGCGCGGCCCAGGAGGGCGCGGCGGGCACCGACGAGTGGGCGGAGGCCGCCTCGGCCTCCCTCCGCCTCCTCGCCCCGCTGGCGCCGCACCTCGCCGAGGAGCTGTGGCACCGGCTGGGGCAACCGGGCTCGGTCCACCGGCAGCCCTGGCCGGAGACCGACGCGGAGGCCGCCGCCGAGGACGAGATCACCCTGGTCGTCCAGGTGAACGGCAAGGTGCGCGACCGGCTGACGGTGCCCGCCGGCGTCTCCCGCGAGGAGGCCGAGCGCCGGGCGCTGGCGGCGGAGGGGGCGCGGAAGTTCCTCGCCGGGGTGACGGTGAGGAAGGTGGTCTACGTGCCCGGCCGGCTGGTCAACGTCGTCGTCGGCTGAATCGCTCCGGCGATCGACCGATTCCCTGGCGCGAGGGAGCCGCCGCACCCTCCTCCGCGGCTCTCTGCCTGATCGGAGGATCGGGTCAGCCGAAGAGCGCCGGCGGAGACTCGACGACCTCGAGGTGCGCAGGTCCGTTCCGGCCCTCCTGTCGCGCGGTGCCGTGCTCGGGGAAGCGTCGACGAGGCACCTCCCGGCGGCCTTCGTCCGCGTCGTTCTTCCAGTGCGCGCTCAGCAGGAACGTGGCTTCGGAGCTCCCCTTGGCGAGCATCAGGTGGCCTTCGAGGCTCAGCGTGAAGCCGATCTCCACCCGCAGGTCTTCCGGAACCAGCGGACCGAGCGACGAGCGGACCGTCGAGATGTACTCCGCCAGCAGCTCCGCGCTCTGCTCCGCGACGTCCGTGAGCTTCCGTTTCCGCCGCTGCGGCAGTGCCTGCGAGCCGAATGTTTCGTTCCCGTCCGAGTGCTGGACCAATACCTGACGGCCGTCCTCGAGCATGAGCGCTACCATAGAGGTCTCCCGTTGCCGATCGAGCGCCCCGCTGATCGAGCTGTCATCCTGCGAGTGCGGGGACCGTAACATGTATTTCTTTGCTTCGCAAGTCCGCTAGGGCGCGTTTCGCCGGTGCCCCGGCGGCCGTGGCGACGGTCGACTGGCCACGAGCAGTGGGACTTTTCCGCCTCGATCCGCCTGTTGTTCGCCCCATGCCGCGGCGGAGCACGGTGCCCGAGGGGATCCGCATCACCAAGGTCGGGCTGTGGTACGTGCTGTTGACCGTGCTGGTCGGCATCGCCGCCACCAACACCGGCAACAACGCGCTCTACATGGTGCTGTCGCTGATGCTGGCGCTGCTCGTCGTCTCGGGCGTGGTGTCGCGGCAGAACGTGCGGCGGCTGGAGCTCGCCGTCGAGCCGCCGCGCGAGCTGTTCGCCAACCGGCCGGAGACGCTGCACGTCACGCTGGCCAACCGCGGGCGCCTCCTGCCGCGCTGGTTCCTGGTCGCCAGCCTGGAGAAGCGCGGCCAGCCGCTGCTGGTGCCCTACCTGCCGCGGCGGGGGACCAGCCGCGGCGAGATCGAGGTCATCCTGCCGCGGCGCGGGCGGCACGCCTTCCGCCACGCGCATCTGTCGAGCCTCTTCCCCTTCGGCCTCTTCCGCAAGGGGGTGCGCCGGCGGCTCGACCTCGAGCTCCTCGTCTTCCCCGAGCTCTTCGCGGCCTCTTCGATCGAGGCGGTCGCCGCCGGCGAGATCGGCGAGGGGGCGCCGCGGCGGGCGGTGTGGGGGCACGAGCTCCACAGCCTGCGCGGCTTCCGCCAGGGCGACGACCCCCGCGGCATCCACTGGAAGCAGACGGCGCGCACCGGCGAGCTGGTCTACGTCGAGCGCCAGGCCGAGCGCGGTCGGCGGCTGTCGATCCTGCTCGACAACGGCGTCGGGCGGGTGGCCGACCTCGCCACCGCCGAGCGCTTCGAGGGGCTGGTCAGCGAGGCGGCCACGGCGGCGGTCGACCACCTCGGCCGCGGCTTCGAGGTCGAGCTGGTCACCCGCGACCGGCGGCTGCCCTACGCCGGCGGGCCGCGGCAGCGCCAGGCGGTGCTCGAGGCGCTGGCGCTGGTCGAGCCGGTGCCGGCGGCCGGGGCGGCGCTGGTCGCCGGCGACCCGGGCGCCGCGCTCCTCCGGCTGCGCCTCGACGGCGAGGCCGCCGAGCGGTCCGACGCGGCGGAGGCGGTGGCGTGAAGATGACCTACGGGCGCGAGAAGCGCCTCCTCCTCGGACTCCTGGCGTTCGTCGCGCCGCTGCCGCTGCCGTTCAACGAGCTCCTCGGCTGGCCGACGCTGGCCCTCTACCTCGCGGCGGTCGGGCTGTTCCTCCACCGCGCGCGGCGCGACGAGGAGCGCTGGCTGCCGCTCTGGGCCTCGAACCTCGCCGCCGTCGCCTACCTGCCGGTCTTCCTCCTCGACCTCCAGGCGGGGATGAGCGGCGTGGTGGTGCGCCCGGTCCTGCGGCTCGGGCTCTTCGCGGTCGCCGTCAAGCTCTTCTCGCTGCGCAGCGAGCGCGACAAGTGGCACGCACTCTTCGGCGTCTTCTTCCTCTTCCTCGCCTCGGTGGCGACCAGCGTCCACCTGACGGTGACGATCTACGTCGTCGTCTTCCTCGGGCTCGCGCTCCTGGTGCTGGCGCGCTTCGCGCTCCTCCACCTCCTCGCCGGCTTCGGATGGCGCGAGGGACGGCCGCTCCGCGTGCCGCTCGGCCGCTTCGTCGCCGCCGTGACGGTGGCGACGGCGGTCCTCGCGGTGCCGCTCTTCGCCGCCCTGCCGCGGGTCTCGACGCCGTTCGTGCGCGGGCCGATCGGCGGCGGCGGGCGCGGCGGCGGCAGCGTCACCGGCTACTCCGACCAGGTCAACCTCGACTCGATCGGCCGCCTGCGCGAGAACCGCGAGGTGGCGCTGCGCCTCGAATTCGCCGGCGAGCCGCCGGGCGAGCTGCGGCTCAAGGGCGGCACCTACGAGCGCTTCCGCTCGGGGCGCTGGCTGCCCTCGCCCTACGTGCGGCGCGGGGCTTCGCGCAGCGAGCGCACGCTCACCCTGGGGAGCGGCACGGTGGTCGGCCAGGCGCGGGTGTTCCGCATGCCGCTCGCCGCCGCCAGCCTGCCGCTGCCGGTCGAGACGCTCCGCGTCAGCCCCATCGACCGCCACGCCAACCTCGACCGCGGCGGCGGCGTCCACCTGCCGCGGCGGATCGAGGACCCGCTCGAGTACACCGTCGAGCTGGCCGCCGCGCCGGCCTCGGCGGCGGTCGACCCGGAGGTCGGCTCCGACGCCGCCACCCTCGACCTCACCGGTGTCACCCCGGAGATGATCGACCTCGCCGCCACCGTCGCCGGCACCGCCCCGCTGGGCGAGAAGGCGCGCCGGCTCGAGCGCTACCTGATCGACAACTACGAGTACACCCTCGACCTCGTCGGCCGCCCCGGCGACGAGGCGATCCAGCGCTTCCTCTTCGACGACCGCCGCGGCCACTGCGAGTACTTCGCCTCGGCGCTGGTGCTGCTCCTGCGCAGCCAGGGCGTCCACGCGCGGCTGGTCACCGGCTTCCTCGGCGGCGAGCGGAACGCCCTCGGGCTCCACGTGGTGCGGCAGTCTAACGCGCACGCCTGGGTGGAGGCGTGGATCCCCGGCGAGGGCTGGCGGACGCTCGACCCGACGCCGCCCTCCGGGCGCCCCGACGCGGCCGGCGGCGTCGGGGCGCTGCGCGCCTTCGCCAACCTCTACGAC
>DATABP010000519.1:0-2577 GCA_036259515.1 Thermoanaerobaculia bacterium
GCACCTGCGCCCGCTCGGCGTCGCCGACCTCCCCCGCGACGGCGGCGAAGCGCGCCAGGACGTCCCGGCGCTCCGCCGACTCGGCGAGGTGCCGACCGACGGAGACGGCGGCGAGCGCGACGGCGGCGCCGATCAGCGCGCCCGCGACGGCGATCCGGCGGCGCGACGAGCGACCGGGCGGCGAGGAGACGGAGGTGGGCACGACGGCGGGATCCTACGCCGCCGGGCGCGCGGGGGCCTCGTCGACCCCGCTTCCCGGCCGTAGCGGCCGCCTCGCCGCCGCGGGTTAGAGTACCCGCCCCGTGCCGATCCCCCGCCGCGACCTGTGGACCGCGCACCTGCCGGCGGCGGCGTGGCTCCTCGCCGTCACCGCGGCGCTGGCGATGCCGCGGCGGAGCTTCGCCGACCTGCCGCCCTGGTGGCCCGAGCTCCTCCACTTCCAGGCGCTCGACAAGGTTGTCCACTTCCTGCTCTTCGCGCTCCTCGGCGTGCTCCTCGCCCGCTCCTTCCGGCGGCTCCCGGCCGTCCCGCGGCCCCTCCTCGCCGCCTTCCTCGCCGCCTCGCTCTACGGGCTGGCGCTCGAGGTGGGGCAGGAGACGCTCACCGACCGCTCCGGCGAGGTCGCCGACTGGCTCGCCGACGCCCTCGGCGCGGGCGTGGCGGTGGCGCCGCTGGCGGTGCGGGAGCGGCGGCGGCGATGAGCGGCGACCGGCGGGTCGCGCTGTCGCCGCGGGTGGTGTTCCGCGAGGTCGCCGGCGAGGCGGTGCTCCTCGACCTCGACAGCCAGCGCTACTTCTCGCTCGACGGGACCGGCACCCGGATGTGGACGCTCCTCGCCGAGACGGGCTCCACCGCCGCCGTCCGCCGGCGCCTCCTCGCCGAGTACGAGGTCGGCGAGGCGACGCTGGCCCGCGACCTCGACGAGCTGGTCGACCGGCTGGCGGCGGAGGGGTTGGTGACGGTGGCGCCGGCGCCGCCGCCCGGCCCCGCCGCCGCCTGATCCGCTGCGGTACGCTCTCTCCCGATGCCCACCAGCACGGTCGAGGACTACCTCAAGGTCATCCTCCTCGAGGAGCAGGAGGGGGGCGAGGGGCTGGTGTCGATGGGGCGGATCGGCGGGGCGCTGGGGGTGGCGCCGGGGACGGTGACGGCGATGGTCAAGGCGCTCGCCGACAGCGGGCTGGTCGCCTACGAGCCCTACACCGGGGTGCGGCTGACCGGCGCCGGGCGGCAGCTCGCCCTCCACGTGCTGCGCCGCCACCGGCTGGTCGAGCTGTTCCTCGTCCAGGTGCTCCGGATGGACTGGAGCGAGGTGCACGGCGAGGCGGAGAGCCTGGAGCACGCGATCTCGGACCGGGTGATCGAGCGCATCGACGAGATGCTGGGCCACCCCGCGGTCGATCCGCACGGCGACCCCATCCCCGACGCCCGCGGCGTGGTCCGCGAGCGGCCGCTCGCCAACCTCCTCGACTGCCCTCCCGGCACCGCGGCGCGGGTGGCGCGGGTGGCCGACCAGAGCCCGGAGTTCCTGCAGCTCGTCGAGCGGCGCGGGCTGATGCCGGGGAGCGCGCTGACCGTCGTCGCTCGCGACGAGGCGGCCGACACCCTGGAGCTGCGGCTCGCCGGCGGCGGCCGGTTGGCGCTCGGCCTGCGCGCCGCGTCGAAGATCCTGGTCGCCCGGGAGGAGTAGCGGCCGCTACAGGATGGTCATCTTCTCGTCGCCGAAGAGCACCATCGGGCCGGTCGGCCGGTGCGGCGACTCGCCGAGGCGCTCGAGGGTGATCGCGGCGCCGTTCATCACCGCCGGGTCGGGCAGACGCCGGCCGCCGAGCGAGATGCCGTCGTCGGGGCCGGGCAGGAGCTCGCCGGCCGGCATCGCGCCGCCGCCGGCGGTGAGGAACCACAGCCGGTAGACGCGCCCCGGCGGCGCCGGCTCGAGGTTCGCCACCCGCACGTACCACTGCTGGTCGGCCATCGACAGGAAGAGGAGGCCGCGCGCCTCGGGGTGGAGCGGCCTGGCGCCGGTCGGCCCCAGCGGGCACACCTCGACCCCCGGGTTGGCGACCAGGGCGAGCTGCGTCGCCAGCGAGAGGCTGCGGCGCTCGGCCGCCCCCTGGGCGTGGGCGAGGAGCTCGGCGCGGCGGCGGCTCTCCTCGAGCTCGTCGGCCAGCCGGGCGAGCGTCGCCTCGCGGAGGTCGAGCCGGTGGAGCAGGGTGGCGGTGATGGCGCCGAGGCCGACGGTGGCGAGCGCCAGCGCCGCCGCAAGCGCCACCAGCCAGCGCGGCAGCGGCGCGGGGCGGTCGGCGGCGGGCGCGGCGGGCTTCGCCACCCGGAGCGGGAAGGGGGAGACCGAGGCGCGGCGGTCCTCGCCGCGGGCGGCGGCGAGCACCTGGGCGCGCAAGGCCGGCCGCGGCGGCACCGGCGGCAGCTCGTGGGCGACGAGGCCGAGCACCTCGGCGTAGAGGCGGGCGAGCGGATCGGGAGCCCCGTCGGGGCGGTGAGCGGTCGCGACGCCCTCACCCGGCGCGGCGAGCGGGTCGTCCGGCGTCTCCGCCGCCAACCACTCGATCGCCGCCG
>DATABP010000520.1:0-2687 GCA_036259515.1 Thermoanaerobaculia bacterium
CGGCGACCGTGCCGTCCTCGGCCAGCCACACCGCGGCCGCCGCCGAGAGCACCGCGAAATCGATCGAGCCGCGCCGGCGCAGCTTCCAGAACGACTGCCGGCAGCGCGAGGCGGCGCCCTCGGCCGGCAGCACCACCTCGGCGACGATCTCGTCCGCCCGCTTGGCGAGGTAGTCGATGCCGTCGTCGCGGTAGAGGTCCTCGACCGCCACCTCGCGCTCGCCCGCCGCCGAGACCAGCCGCACCCGGGCGCCGAGCGCGGCGAGCATCGGCGCCGAGTCCGACGCCGAGTGTGCCCAGCAGCGCGGCGACGACGGCGCCACCCAGCAGATCTCCCCCGCCGCCTTCATGCAGTAGTCGATCGACCGCCGCCACTCCTCGGTCTGGTTGTAGTAGGTGCACCGCGTGTCGACGCACACGTTGCCGCCGATCGTCCCCATGTTGCGCAGCGGCGGCGAGGAGATCGACAGCACCGCCCGGGCGAGCGCCGGGTACCGCTCGGCGACGGCGGCGTGGGCGGCGACGTCGGCGAGGGAGGCGGTGGCGCCGAGGCGGACCTCGCCGTCGACGGCGATGCCGGCGAGCTCGCGGACGTTGGAGATGCCGACGACGACCTCCGCCGACTGGTGGCGGCGCTTCATGTTCGGCCACAGGTCGGTGCCCCCCGCCACGAGGCGGGCGCGGCCCTCGGCGGCACCCACGCCGGCGAGGACGGCGGCGGCCTCGGCGAGGGTGCGGGCGGGGCGGTAGTCGAAGCGGGGGAGGCGCAGCATGGGGGGCGATCTTACCGGGTGGTGGGGCGGGGCGAGGGGCGAGATCGGACCGGCGGGCGTGGGTGGGCCTGGGCCGACCGGGGCGCGGCGGCGGCGGAGCTCCGCGCCCGGGGAGCCGCGCGCTCCGGGCGAAGGGCGCTACTCCCTGCGGACGATCACCACCGTCCGATCGTCCGCCACCGGCACGCCGCGCGCGAACGCCTGGACGTCCTCTTCGATCGTTTCGGCGATCGCCGCCGGCGGCTCGTTCCGCCGATCGGCCGCCAGCGCCTCCAGGCGCTCCAGGCCGTACTCCTCGTCGTCGGAGTCGGCGGCCTCGACGATGCCGTCGGTGTAGACGAGGAGGGTGTCGCCGGCGGCGAGCCCGATCCGGCCGGCCGTGTACCTCCCCTCCGCCAACAGGCCGAGCGGTGGGCCGCCGACGGTCAGCCGCTCGACCGTCCCGTCCGCCGCGCGCACCACCAGCGCCGGGTTGTGGCCCGCCGACACGTAGCTCAGGGCGCCCGTCTCCACGTCGAGGGCGCCGAGGAAGGCCGTCGCGTACTTCTCGGGCGGCGTGCGGCGGTGGAGGAGGCGCGACACCCGGGCGGCCAGCTCCTCCGGCGGCAGGCCCTCCTCGAGCGGCGCCGCCAACAGCGCTTCGAGCGAAGCGGTGAGGAGCGACGCCGCCATCCCCTTGCCGGAGACGTCGGCCACCACCAGCACCACCTCCCGGCCCTCCGCCCGCGGCACCACCTGGTAGAAGTCGCCGGAGACGAAGCGCGACGGGACGTTCCCGGCGTGGAGGGTCCAGCCGGGCAGCGCGGGCAGCTCCGCCGGGAGAAGCGCCACCTGGATGCGGCGGGCGAGCGCCAGCTCGGAGGCCATGCGGCGGCGCTCGGCGGCCTCTTCGGCGAGGGCCACGTTGCGGATGCGGAGCGCCGCCGCCGAGGCGAGGGAGACGAGGAGCTCCAGGTCGTCCTCGGTGAACTGGCGGACGCCGAGGCGCGAGTCGAGGACGATCATCCCCAGCGAGCCGCCGCCGCCCGCGCCGCCGTCGCCCTCGCCGTCCAAGAGCGGCGCGGCGACCAGGCTGCGGACGCCGAGGTCGAGCATCGAATGGGCCTCGGCGAAGCGGGCGTCGGTGCGGGCGTCGAGGACGAGGGCGGCGAGGCCCTTCTCGGCCACCTCGCGGACCAGCGAGCGGGAGATCGGCGCCTCGGCGGGGCGGCCGGCGGTGGTGCGGCGCGCCGCCGCCCGGAAGCCACCGTCCGGCTGGCGCAGGTAGATGGCGCCGCCCTCGGGACGCAGGTGGTCGAAGAGGCGGTCGAGGAGGCGCTCCAACAGCTCGTCCAGCCCCAGCGAGCGGCCGAGGTCGCGGTGGACCTCGTTGACCAGCCGCAGGCGCTCGGCGGTGCGTGCCGCGTCGGCGGGCGCCGGGGCCGCGGAGCGCTCCGCCGCCAGGAGCTCGGCCGCCGAGCGGAAGTAGGTGGCGTCGCCGAGGTCGACCTCGTCGCCGGGGGCGGCGCCGGGCAGGACGGAGACGCCGCTCGCCCGCGCTCCCGCCTCGCCGAGCACCTCGAGCGCGCTGGCCGACATCTCCACCCGGTCGCCGGGGGCGAGCCGGCGCGGCGCCGCCACCGCCTCGCCGTTGACCCGCGCGCCGTTGCGCGAGCCCAGGTCCTCGATCCACCAGCCGTCGCCGTCGCGCCACAGGCGGGCGTGCTGGCGCGACAGGAAGGCGTCGGCGAGCACCAGGTCGCAGCCGAGCGAGCGGCCGACGACCAGCGCCTCGCCCTCCGGCCGGTGCTCCCAGGGAGCGCCCTCCGGCGGCAGCACGCGGAGTCGGATCATCGGGCGCCGAGTCTACGCCCGGCGGCGGGGAGGAGAGGCGGCGCGGGCGGGCGAGGAAAAAAGAGGCGGCGCGGGGGGGGGG
>DATABP010000521.1:0-9728 GCA_036259515.1 Thermoanaerobaculia bacterium
CGCGCCCTCCGCGCTGGACGCTTTGGCGACTCCGGCTACCGCTTCGCGGCGAAAGCGATGGAGGATTTTCACGCCAGCAGCGGAGAGATCGCGCCAGGAGAGGAAGTCCGCCGCCAGGCCTCGCGCCTGCTGCGCGTCCACGACCTTCGCGCCGCCGATTCCTTGCAACTCGCGGCGGCGCTCGTCTGGTGCTCGGACCGGCCCGAGGGCCAGGCCTTCGTCTCCCTCGACCGCCGCCTCCGCGACGCCGCCGAGCTCGAGGGCTTCACCGTGCTGCCCGCGGACGCGCCGGCGCTCGGCTGATCCTTCCGGCTCGTCGAGCGCTACGGCGCCGGCGCCTCGTCCGGCGCCTGCCCGCCGTCCCCGCCGTCGCCGCCGTCCCCGCCGCCGTCGTCGCCGTTCCGCCGCCGGCGGTCCTCGCCGTCGCGCTGGTCGTCGTCGTCGAACACCCGGCGCAGCCAGTTGCGGAACCCGCCGCGGCGCTCCTCCTCGCGCTCCTCCTCCTCGGCGACGGGAGGCGGGGCGCCGGGCGGGGCGCCGTCCGGATTCCAGCCGCCGTCGGGCGGGCCCTCGCCGTCGGCGCGGCGGCCCCAGCGGTCGAACCAGCCGCCGTAGCGGTGGACGTGGCACACCCGGTTGGGCACCCCGCCGCGCGGGAACACCTCGGTGATCTGGTAGGGGCAGGCCTCGGTGGCGAGGAGGCCGGTGGTCGGGTCGATGGTCGCCGTGGTCACCCCCGGCGGCTGCTCGAAGTTGCGATAGCCGCCGGGCGGCCGCACCGCCTGGACGAAGCGGGCCCAGATCGGCACCGCGGCGCGGCTGCCGGAGAGCGAGGTGGGCGAGTTGTCGTCGTAGCCCACCCACACGACGCTGGCGCGGTCCGGCGAGTAGCCGCCGAACCAGGAGTCGCGGCGGTCGTTGGTGGTGCCGGTCTTGCCGGCGAGCGGGCCCTCCACCCCCATCCGCCGCGCCGCCGCGGCGGTGCCGTGGTCGACCACGCCCTGGAGGAGCGAGGTCATCAGGTACGCCGTCTCCGGGGTGATCACCCGCTCGCGCTCGGGGAGCGGCGTGCCGTCGAGCGGGCGGCCGTGGGGATCGAGCACCGCCTCGAGCCCGTGGAGCGGCGGCCGCACGCCGCCCGCGGCGAACACCGCGTAGACCTGGGCGAGGTCGAGCGGGTTGACCTCGAAGGCGCCGAGCGCGATCGACGGCACCGGCTGGAGCGGCGCGTCGATGCCCAGCCGGCGGGCCATCTCGACGATCCGCGGCAGCCCGACCTGGAGCGCCAGCCGGGCGGTCGCCACGTTGAGGCTGTCCTCCATCGCGGTGCGCACGGTGACCCAGCCGTGGAAGGTGCCGTCGTAGTTCTGCGGGCTCCAGCGCTGGCTCGCCTGGCGCACGGTCAGCGGCGCGTCCTCGAGGAACGACGACGGGTACGCCTTGCCGTCGGCGAAGGCGGCGGCGTAGACCACCGGCTTGAAGGCGCTCCCCGCCTGGCGCAGCGCCTGGCCGGCGCGGTCGAACTGGCTGCCCTCGTAGCTCCGGCCGCCGACGTAGGCGCGGATGCCGCCGCTCTCCGGGTCGAGCGACACCAGCGCCGCCTGGAGCGGCGAGCCCTCGTGCCCCTTCTCCCAGCCCTTCTCCAGCGTCTCGATGCCCCAGGCCACCGCCTCGACCGCCTCCTCCTGGTCGCGCCAGTCGAGGGTGGAGAGGAGCTGGTAGCCGGCGTCCTCGAGCTCGGCCAGGCCGTAGCGCTCCGCCGCCTCGCGGGCGACGTGATCGGCGAACCACGGCGCCCGCCGGCGCACCACCGGACGGGGATGCGCCACCACCTCCTGCTCGCCCACCCACGCGGCGCGCTCCTCGTCGAGGAAGCCGGCCTCGACCATGCGGTCGAGCACCCAGTCGCGCCGCTCGCGGGCGGCCTCGGGATGGCGCACCGGGTCGTAGTTGGCCGGCGACTGGATCACCCCGGCGAGGGTCGCCGCCTCGGCCAGCGACAGCTCCCCCACCGCCTTGCCGAAGTAGGCCCGGGCCGCGGCGCCGAAGCCGATCAGGTTGACCCCGTTCGACGCCCCCATGTAGATCTCGTTGAGGTACGCCTGGAGGATCTGCGCCTTGGTGTAGCGCGCCTCGAGCAGCACCGCGAGCACCGCCTCTCGCATCTTCCTCGACAGCGTCCGCTCGTGGGTGAGGTAGAGGTTCTTGACCAGTTGCTGGGTGAGCGTCGAGCCGCCCTGGCGCACCTCGCCGCCGCGCACGTTGACCCAGGCGGCGCGCAGGATGCCGGTCGGCGACAGCCCTCCGTGGCGGTAGAAGTTGGCGTCCTCGGCGGCGAGCACCGCCCACACCACCTCCTCGGGCACCTCGGCGATGGTCAGCGGCCGCCGCTCCTCGAGGTCGTCGTCGAAGTAGGAGGCGAGGAGCACCGGCTCGAGCCACGCCGCCGGCACCTCCTGGCCGCCCATCTCGAGCCGCCGCACCCGCCGCCCGTCGTGCTCGACGACCAGCACCACCCCGCCGCCCATCCCCTTCGGGGTCGGGAAGCGGCGCAGGTGGACGGCGAGCCGGCCGTCGCCGGCGTGGTAGGTGCCGGGCGGCAGCCGGGTGCCGTCGGAGGCCTCGCGGTAGGCGAGCTCGCCGAGCTCCTCGACGATCGCGTCGAGGTCGAGCGGCTCGCCGGCGACCAGCGTCGTCGACCGCGCGAAGAGCCGCGAGGGCTGGTGGGTGGGCTGCTCGTCGAACTGGCCGGAGAGCTGCCAGAACGGCCAGATCAGCCAGCCGGCGAAGGCGACGAAGACGAGCGCCAGCGCCGCCAGCGCCAGCCGCACGCGCGGGCGGCGCAGGAAGGCACGGAGGCCGTGGATGCGGGACTTGGAACGACTCAAGGGAAGCTTCCCCCTCCGCGGGGCGTTGCGATAGCCTGGACGGCTCCCGCCGGCGAAACGCCCACCGGCCGGGGCCGTCTCTGCAACCAACAGACCACGACCGACAGGACATTTCGTCGCCGCGCCCGCCGCCGGGCGTCCGGCGGCGCTCCGACCGCCCATGATCGCCGTCTCCGACCTCGGCAAGAGCTTCGGCCAGCAGACCCTCTTCGCCGGGGTGTCGATCCAGTTCAACCCGGGGAACCGCTACGGGCTGGTGGGCGCCAACGGCTCGGGGAAGTCGACCTTCCTCAAGGTGCTCGCCGGCGAGGAGCCGCCGTCCGAGGGCACCGTGTCGCTGCCCAAGCGGCTGCGACTGGGCGTCCTGCGCCAGGACCACTTCCGCTTCGAGGGCCACTCGATCCTCGACGTCGCGATGATGGGCGACGGCGAGGTGTGGCGGGCGATGGTCGACAAGGACGAGCTCCTCGCCCACGCCGACCGCGAGTTCGACGCCGACCGCTACGCGGCGCTCGAGGAGACCATCCTCGCCAACGACGGCTACACGCTCGAGCCGCGCGCCGGCGAGATCCTCGAGGGGCTGGGCATCCCGAGCGAGGTCCACCGCCAGCCGCTGTCGACGCTGTCCGGCGGCTTCAAGCTCCGCGTGCTCCTCGCCCAGACGCTCGCCGCCCGCCCCGACGTGCTCCTCCTCGACGAGCCGACCAACCACCTCGACATCCTGTCGATCCGCTGGCTGGAGAAGTTCCTCACCGACTTCGCCGGCACGGTGATCGTCATCTCCCACGACCACCGCTTCCTCGACAACGTCTGCACCCACATCGCGGACGTCGATTACGAGACGGTCACCCTCTACAAGGGCAACTACACCGCCTTCGAGGAGCAGAAGGTCGCCGAGCGCGACCGCCGCGAGCTCGAGAACAGCCGCCTCCAGAAGAAGATCGCCGACCACCAGGCGTTCGTCGACCGCTTCCGCGCCAAGGCGACCAAGGCGCGCCAGGCGCAGTCGAAGGTCAAGCTGATCGAGAAGATGGCCGACGACCTCGAGCCCCTGCCGCAGTCGTCGCGCCGCTACCCGGTGTTCCGCTTCCGCCAGAGCCGACCCTCCGGTAAGGAGGTGCTGGCGGTCGAGGGGATCTCCAAGGCCTACGGCGAGAAGCAGGTGCTCGCCGACGTGTCGCTGACCGTCCAGCGCGGCGACCGGGTGGCGATCATCGGCCCCAACGGCATCGGCAAGTCGACGCTGCTCAAGATCGCGATGGGCGAGGTGAAGCCCGACGCCGGCACCGCCGAGTGGGGCTACGAGGCGCGCCCCGGCTACTTCGCCCAGGACCACCGCGAGCAGCTCGGCCCCGGCCGGCAGACCGTCGAGGCCTGGCTGTGGGACGCCGCGCCGTCGGAGTCGACCAGCTTCATCCGCGGCAAGCTCGGCCAGGTGCTCTTCTCCGGCGACGAGGTGGAGAAGAAGGTGTCGTCGCTCTCGGGCGGCGAGGCGGCCCGCCTCGTCTTCTGCCGCCTGATGGTCGAGCAGCCGAACGTCCTGGTGCTCGACGAGCCGACCAACCACCTCGACCTCGAGGCGATCGAGGCGCTGGTCGAGGCGCTCCAGGACTACGACGGCACGCTGCTCTTCGTCTCCCACGACCGCTGGTTCGTCTCCCGGCTCGCCCAGCGCATCGTCGAGATCACCCCCGGCGGCCTGCGCGACTTCCGCGGCACCTACGACGAGTACCTCGAGCGGCTGGGCGACGACCACCTCGACGCCGAGGCGGTGCTCCTGCGCATCAAGCGCGACAAGAAGAAGGCCCAGGCCGCCCCCGCCGCCCCGCCCGCCGACGACCGCGAGCTCCGCAGGCAGCTCCGCGACCTCACCGCCCGCCGCGACCGCCTCACCGCCGAGATCGACCGCGCCGAGTCCCGCGTCGGCGAGATCAACGAGACCTTCTGCGATCCCACCTTCTTCGAGCGCACCCCGCGCGACAAGGTGGCGAAGCTCGAAGGCGAGCAGAAGAAGCTCCGCGCCCGCGTCGACGAGCTGATGGCGGAGTGGGAGACGGTCGAGGGCGAGATCGCCGAGGTGGAGGCGACGCTGGGCGAGGCACGGGCGGTGGGCTGAGCGGGCCCCTCACCCTCCCTCACCGAGCAGCTCCTCCAGCGCAGGCGTTCACACCCGGCCGACCTCAGCAAAGCCGCCGCTGCGGCGGACCTGCGGTAGAATGTCCGCATTCAATGACGGGTTCCGAGCGACACGATGTCGAGGCATCGGAGGGGACTGGTCGCGTCCGTGCGGCCCCTCTGCCTCCCGCCTACGCACATACCGCCGACGGACGTCCCAGCTCCGAGTGGCATCGGTTGGACGAACACCTCCGGTCGGTGGAAGAGGTGGCCGGCGCCTTCGCGGCGGTCTTCCAATCTCCCGAGTGGGGTCGCCTCGCCGGCCTCTGGCATGATCTCGGGAAGTTCCGGCCGCCATTCCAGGACTATCTCCGCGGTCGCGGAGGGCGCGTCGATCATGCGGTGGCCGGCGCCCTGCTCGCACGTCACCGCGCCAAGGGCGAGGAATGGCTGCCTCTCGCCTTCGTCATCGCCGGTCACCACACTGGCCTGGCGGACCTCCGCCCGGGTTCCGACGTCGAGGGACCGACGCCCTTGCTGGCGCGGCTCGCGGACCAGCGGAAGGCTCTCGCCGAGGCGCTGGAGCGCGCGCCGGAGTGGCTGACCGAGCGACCGCTTCCCGAGCTCCCGGAGCGGTTCGGGAAGCCCGCTCGCCGCGGCAGCGCCGAAACCTTCCGTGCCGCTCGGTCACTCGCCTTCTGGATCCGCCTCCTCTTCTCGGCCCTCGTCGATGCCGACTTCCTCGACACCGAGCGCTTCCATCGCGGAGACGAGCGCCGCCGGATCGCCGGCGCCTTCCAGCCGATCGCCGAGCTCCGCCGTCGGCTCGACCGTGCCCTCGACGACCTCGCCGAGAGAGCGCCGTCGACGGAGGTCAACCGCGTCCGCGCGGAGGTCCTCGCGGCGGTGCGCGCCACGGCCGAGCGGGCTCCGGGCCTGTTCAGCCTGAGCGTCCCGACGGGCGGAGGCAAGACGCTCGCCTCCATGTCCTTCGCGCTCCGCCACGCCGAGCGACACGGCCTGCGACGGGTGGTGGTCGTCATCCCGCTCACCAGCATCCTGGAGCAGAACGCGGCGGTCTATCGACGGGCTCTCGGCGACGATCAGGTCATCGAGCACCACTCCAACCTCGACCCGGAGCGCGAGACCCGCAGGAACAAGCTGGCGAGCGAGAACTGGGACGCGCCCGTGGTGGTGACGACGGCGGTGCAACTGTTCGAATCCCTCTTCGCGAATCGCACCAGCCGCTGCCGCAAGCTCCACAACCTCGTCGGGAGCGTGATCGTCCTCGACGAGGCGCAGACCCTGCCGCCGGAGCTGCTCGCCCCGATCCTGGAGGCGCTCGACGAGCTCCATCGCCACTACCGGTGCTCGATCGTGCTGTCGACGGCGACCCAGCCGGCGCTCGCCCGGCGAGAGGCGCTGCCCTACGGTCTCGAAGGGGTGCACGAGATGATGCCGGATCCGGCGGCTCTGGCCCGACGCCTGGTCCGCTTCCGGACCGAGTGGCGAGGCGGTAGGGAGTGGGACGAGCTGGCCCAGGAGCTGATCGAGCACCCCCGCGTGCTCGCCATCGTGCACCGCCGCAGCGACGCGCGCGAGCTCGCCGAGCGGCTGCCGGAGGCCGGCACCTACCATCTCTCGGCCCTGATGTGCGCGGCGCACCGCCTCGACGTGCTCGACCGGCTGCGGCAGGTCCTCGCCGACCCCGATCGTCCATGCCGCCTGGTCTCCACCCAGCTCGTCGAAGCGGGCGTCGACATCAGCTTCCCGGTCGTCTACCGCGCGCTCGCCGGCGTCGACAGCCTGCTCCAGGCCGGCGGACGCTGCAATCGCGAAGGCGAGATCGACCTCGGACGGCTGATCGTCTTCCGCGCTCCGACGGCGCCGCCTCCGGGGGTGCCGCGGAAGGGCGCCGAGACGACCGCCCGGATGCTCGACCAGCACGGCGAGCTCGACCTGTTCTCGCCAGAGACCGTCGACGAGTACTTCCGGTCGCTCTACCAGAAGCACGATCTCGACCGACACGGCGTCCTCGGCGCCCTGACCGATTTCCGCTTCGCCACCGTGGCGCACCGATTCCGGCTCATCGAGGACGGCTACACCGAGCCGCTCGTGGTGCCCTACGGCGACTCCGCGCGCCGGGTGGACTCCCTCCGGCTCCTCGGCCCGAGCCGCGACCGCCTGCGCGCCCTGCAGCCGTTCGTGGTCAACGTCCCGCGCCGCAACCTCGACGAGCTCCGCGCCTCCGGCGCCGTGGAGCTGTTGCACGACCTGGTGTACGTGCTGAGCACCGGCTTCGAGGACCTCTACCAGGATGAGTATGGCCTTGGTCTTACCCCGGGTCGAGGAGGTGCTTTGATCGCCTGACGCTAGCAGCTGGCAAGTGCATCTACATGGAACCATGCTAAGCTAGACGCCAGACGCAAGGTGCGGTGTGGATTCCTGATGACACACTCGCCCTTCGGTGATCGGGCGTGAATTGAAACCATGTAGGAGCACTTGCTCGACAACAGATCACCGCCCCTTGCGTCTGGAAGGGGCTTCAAGTGCGGCTACCGGAAGTCCGCATCAAGAGGTGCAGGAGGACATCGAAGGAAGCGCTCTCGCTCGAGGATGTCTATCGCCACGAGTGCCGATTGCGTTGGGCCCTGGCGCTGTTGCCCTATTTCCGGGCGATGCTGGGATGGATCGCAGCAATGGAGCTGGTGCCACGCATCATCGACCTGCTGTCGATGCTGTAGGAGCTCTCGATATGCCTAAGACCAGCCCCGTCCTCTCCCTCCGCGCCCGCGGCCCGTTGGCCTGCTTCACCCGTCCGGAGCTCAAGGCGGAGCGGGTGTCGTATCCGGTGATGACGCCTTCGGCGGCGCGGGGGTTGATCGAGGCGGTGCTGTGGAAGCCGGCGATCCGCTGGCGGGTCCATCGGATCCAGGTGCTGCGACCCATCCGCTTCGTGTCCTTCCGCCGCAACGAGGTCAACAGCAAGGCACCGAGCCCGGCGAGGAAGCTGGTCGACGAGGGTGGACAGCCGCCGACGCTCTATGCCGACGACGACCGGGCGCAGCGCAACACCGTGGCGCTTCGCGACGTCGACTACCTCATCGACGCCTCGTTCGAGATGACCGAGCGCGCCGGGCCGGCCGACAACGTGAGCAAGTTCGTGGAGATCTTCGAACGCCGGCTGGCGAAGGGGCAGACCTTCCACCAGCCGTACCTCGGCAGTCGCGAGCTGGCAGCCGACGTGCTGCCGGCGAACGACGCGCCGCCACCGATCGACGAGAGCCGCGACCTCGGGCTGATCTTGTGGGATGTCGAGTTCCGCGCGGAGGGCAACCGGCCGCTCTTCTTCGCGGCGCGGCTCGAGGGGGGCGTCCTCGACGTGCCGCTCGATCCGGCGGCCTCCTTCGCCATGCCGTCCGGGAGCCCGCGATGATCCTCCAGGCCCTGTACCACCTCGCCGAGCGTGAGCGGCTCGCCCCCGATCTCGACTTCGAGCCCAAGCCGATCGGCTACCTGGTGCACGTCGCCGAGGACGGACGGCCGCTGGGGCCGATCCAATCCACCTACAGCACACCGTTGGCCGACGCCGGCGATCGCCGCAAGCCCCCGCCGCGCCCCAAGACGTTCCTCGTTCCCCGCGAGGGCGCCCGCACCAGCGGCGACCGCGCCTTCTTCTTCGTCGACAAGGCCGAGTACGTGTTCGGCAAGGACCCGCAGGGAGAGCGGCCGGCGGACAAGCTCGCCCGGCGGTTCGACCTCTTCAGGGCGCGGGTCGCCGCCTGCGCGGAGGACACCGGCGACGCGGGCGCCGTGGCGGTTCGCCGGCTGCTGGATGCGATGGCCGCCGGCGAGACGGAGATCGAGCTTCCGCCGGAGGTCAAGCCGAACGACCTCTTCGCCTTCGTGCTCGACGGCGAGGAGCAGCTGGTCACCGAACGTCCCGCGGTGCGCCGGTACTTCAAGTCGCTGCGCCGATCGACGACGGCGAACCCGGTGCAGTGCCTGATCACCGGCCGGCAGGCGCCGGCGGCCGAGCTCCACACGCAGGTCAAGTACGTGCCCGGTGCCGCCTCCTCCGGCGTGGCGCTCGTCTCGTTCAACGCGCCGGCGTTCGAGTCCTACGGTTGGGATGGAAACCGGAACGCCCCGGTATCGCGGGAGGCCGCGGAGACCTACGCCGCCGCGCTCCAGCGCCTGCTCCATCCGCAACCGCCGGTTCCGGGGAACCCGACGGAGAGCCTGCCGCGGCGCAACGTCCGTCTCTCGGAGGACACCGTGGTCTGCTACTGGTCCGCCGAGGACAGCGGCGACGAGGTCGCGTCGATCCTCGGCTTCGTCCTCGAAGGCACGAGGGCGGACGAGGTGGGGGCCCTCTACCGCTCGATCTGGAGCGGTCGCGCGCCGGAGATCGCCGACCCGAGCGCCTTCTACGCCGTCACCCTGTCGGGGGCGCAAGGCCGCGTGTCGGTGCGGAGCTGGCTCGAGACCACCGTCGCCGACGCCGCGGCGAACCTGGCCCGCTACGTCTCCGACCTGGAGGTCGTCCGCAGTGCCCGTCCGCGCGGGGGCGAAGACGAGGCGGCGCCGCTCTCGCTCAAGGACCGCCTGCGCTCCCTGGCGCCTCCCGGCAGGTCCGAAGTCCCCGCTCCTCTCGCCGCCCGCGCCGTCGACTGCGCCCTCCGCGGCGATCCCTTTCCACTGGTCTTCCTCACCCGCGCCGTC
>DATABP010000522.1:0-4782 GCA_036259515.1 Thermoanaerobaculia bacterium
GGACCGGCGTCCATCGTCGACCAGGCGGGGAGGCCGTCGGCGCGCAGGCGGCGGACGGCGGCGAGCACCGCCACCGTGCCCGGCGTCCAGTAGTGGATCGGCGGCCGCGACGACATCGCCACCAGATGGAGGTCGATCGCCTCCTCCTCGATCGCCGCGCCGAGGAGCGCGAAGTCGCGCTCGGCGAGGCCGCGGCGCACCCGCTCGAGCCGCTCCGGCAGCACCTCCAGCCGTCGCTCGAAGTACGGGCTGGTGCGCGCCCGGCGGTGGCCGGCGAGCGACGGCACCTCCTTGGCGCCAGCGTCGACCAGCGCCACGAGATCGGCCAGCCGCCAGTGGTCGGCCGGGTGGAGCTGGACGGCGCGCGGGTCGTCGGGGTCGGCGCCCGCCGGGTCCGGCCACAGCACGAAGCCGCCGAGCACCGAGCGCGCCGCCGATCCCGAGCCGCTCTGCCGCGCCAGCGACGACAGCTCGCCGGCGTCGAGGTCGAGCCCCAGGGCGGCGGCGCCGGCGACGGTCAGCGCGGCGAAGCCGGAGGCCGACGAGGCGATCCCGGCCGAGGCGGGGAAGGTGTTCGCGGTGACCACTCGGAAGCGCCCGGCGCACGGCGCGACGCCGGCGCGGCGGCGCAGGTTGTCGAGGTGGGCGTGGACGCGCGCGGCGAACGCCGGCCCCGGATCGCGCAGCACGCGGTGATCGGCCCCCCGGCCGCCCTCCCCGCGCGCCGCGGCGGCCGCCCGCGCCGCCGCCATCGGGCGCGGCCCGAGGACCACCGTCTCGTCCCCCGTCAGCTCCTCGCCGGCCAGCCACACCTCGTCCTCGCCGTCCTCCGGCGCC
The DNA here is from genome assembly GCA_036259515.1 of Thermoanaerobaculia bacterium. GTDB lineage: Bacteria > Acidobacteriota > Thermoanaerobaculia > Multivoradales > JBCCEF01 > DATABP01. Next base: position 838 of record DATABP010000522.1, read on the forward strand.
CACTCCACGGTGGTCCGCGTGCGGCACGCCGACAGCGTCATCGACAGCGACGGGTTGACCGGCAGCGCCCGCTCCAGGTCCCGCGCCCCCCAGTACTTGACGAAGGCGATGTTCGCCGGCGCGGTGGCGACGGCGCGGCCGGGCGGCGGGAGGGGCGGGGCGGTCACGGGGTGCCGCGGATTGTACGTTGCGGAGGCTGATTCACGAGATCGGATCCGTCACCGGGAGTGCCCACGATCAGGGAAGCGGGGTCCCGGGACGCGGCGGGGGCTGCCCGGCCCGGGGCACGCGGCGCCTCGGTGGGAGGTCGGGGGCGGACCGCCGCTCCATCGGGCCGCGCTCGGTCGAGGGTGGTCTGTGAGGACTGGTGAGGGCGCGTCCCTCCATGGCCCCGCGCAACCCCGCCCCCGCCGCCTCCTACCATCCACGCCATCCTCAGTCCCCCACCTCCACCCGCAGTCCCGCCCCGCCGAGCGCGACGGGATGCCGCACCAATCCCCCGAGAAACCCCCACTCCGCCACCCGCTCCGGCTCGGGGTGCGCCACGAGCAGCGAGCCCGCCGCCTCGCCGGTGATGGTGCCGGCGCCGGAGACCTTGGCGGCGCCGCCGGCCGCCTCCACGCGACGCACCAGCTCGCGCACCGGCTCAGGAACGATGCCGAGGACCTCCAGCCCGGCTTCGAGCGCGCGGATCAGCTCGACGAGCCGCCGCCTCCCCTCCGCCCCGCCGACGCCCTCCTCGAGCAGCGCCCGCAACTCCCGCGTCGCCCCCTCGATCGCCTCCCACGCCGGGTCGATGCGCTCGCGTTCCACGGCGTAGCGCTCGCGGACGGCGGCGACCACGGCGCCGGTGCTGTCCGCCGGCGTGCCGGTGTCGAAGACGGCGAGATCGGCGAGGAGCGGCGAGCGACCGGGGAAGGGCTCGATCGCCAGCCGGCCGTCCGGCCCGCGCTCGGCCCAGAGGACGCCGCCGTGGAGGACGGTCGCGGCGTCGACGCCGGAGGGGAGGCCGTGCTGGCGGCGCTCGACCTCGCGGGCGAGGGCCTCGATCTCGGCGGGCGCCGGGTCGCGGCCGAGGAGGGCGCAGAAGCCGGCGACCACCGTCACCGCCGCCGCCGCGGAGCTGCCGAAGCCCGAGCCGAGCGGCAGCTCGGAGCGGATCGCCAGGTCGAGCGACGGGGGAGCGGGCTCGCCGAGGTGGTCCGCCGCCTCGCCGAGGGCCACCTTGACGACGTGCGCCGCGTCGCCGCCGCGCACCGCCGAGAAGCTCTCGCCGCTCCCCGCCGCCCACGCCTCCCAGCGCCGCCGCGCCGCCCGCGCATGCTCGCGCACCGCCTCCCAGGCGACCTCCTCGGCCACCCCGAGCTGCGGCACCTCGATGCGCACCGTCCGCTCGCCCCGCCCGTCGCGCCGCGCCAGCGTCGCCGTCAGGCGCAGGTCGACGGCGGCGACGAGCGCCGGCCGGCCGTAGACGACGGCGTGCTCGCCGGCGAGGATCAGCTTGCCGGGCGCCGAGGCGGTCGACGTGCGGGGCATGCGGGCGCCCGGGCGGACCGGGCAGGCTCTCAGATCGCGGTGCCCGGCGGCAGCTTGCCGCGGCCGAGCCGCTCGTGGGCGCGCGCCAGGTCCTGGGAGGTGAAGGCGGCCATCAGCGACAGCTCGCCGGCGAGCACCGCGCCGCCGAGGATCTCGCCCAGCCGCCGCGCCGCCGCGCCCGGCCGCTCCGGGTCGGGAACGACGCCGAGGAGGCGCAGCGCCTCGCTCTGGGTGGCCAGGCCGGTGCCGCCGCCGACGGCTCCGATCGGCACCGCCGGCAGGTACACCGAGGCGTACACCGCCTCGGGGCCGCGGTGCTCGATGCAGGTCACCCCCATCGAGCCCTCGACGACGTGCGCCGGGTCCTGGCCGGTGGCGATGAAGAAGGCGGCCAGCACGTTCGCGTAGTGGGCGTTGAAGCCCTTCGAGCCGGCGGCGATCGAGCCGAGGAGGTTCTTGCGGTACTGCGCCTCGACGAGGTCGCGCGCCGTCGTCTTCAGGCAGCGCTTGAGCACCGGCCCCTCGAGCACCGCCTCGGCGAACACCGCCTTGCCGCGCCCCTCCTGGAAGTTGATGTCGGCCGGCTTCTTGTCGACGCAGTAGTTCCCCGACAGCGCGATGCAGGAGATCGCCGTCTCCGGCTCGATGTACTCGGTGACCACGCGGTCGCAGGCGATGGTCGCCATGTTCATCCCCATCGCGTCGCCGGCGTCGAACTTGAAGCGCAGGAAGACGCTGGTGCCGAACGCCTTGGGGCGGATCTCGACCAGGCGCAGGTAGCGGCTGGTCGACTCGGTGCGGCGGCGGATCTCGCCCTCGTGCTGGCGGACCCAGTCGATGAACCAGCGGCTCTGCTCGATCCCCGAGGTGCGGAAGACCGGCGCCCGCGTCATCCCCACGTCCTCGACGCGCACGGTGGCGCCGCCCGCCTCGCGGATCGCCGTGCAGCCGCGGTTGGTCGAGGCGACGAGCGCCGCCTCGGTGGTGGCGAGCGGCACGTAGACGTCGCCCTCAACGTACTCGCCGCGCAGGCGCAGGGGGCCGATGACGCCGAGCGGGATCTGCGCCGCGCCGAGGAAGTTCTCGCAGTTGCGGAAGGAGGCCCGCTCGCCGTCGAGGGTGTAGTTGCCGGTGTGCGTCATCGAGCCGCCGCCGATCTCCTCCAGCGCCTGGCGGCGGACGCGCGCCGCCTCGTCGGCGGTCAGGTCGGAGGGCAGGGCGTGGAAGCGGCGCTCGCCGCGCACCAGCTCACCGGCCAGCTGGCGCAGGCGATCGGTCTCGGGCTCGACGGGCATCGTCCGGGTCTTTCCGATGGTGGTCATCGCGGGGGCCTCTCGTGGATGGGAACCTCTCGGAGCTCCGCCAGGGTGCGGACCCCGAGGCAGAACATGGTGATCTCGAGCTCGCCGACGATCCGCCGCACCCGCGCGGCGACCGCCTCGGCGGATTCGGTGGCGGCGGCGAGGAAGGGGAAGGCGAGGCCGACGAGGTCGGCGCCGAGCGCGATCGCCTTGGCGACGTCGACGCCGTTCCTCACCCCGCCCGAGCCGATGACGGTGAGCCCCGGCACGCGGCGGCACTGGCGGATCGACTCCGGCGTCGGGATGCCCCAGCCGGCGAACACCTCGCCGAGCGGCACGTCGCCGGCGCGCGCCGCCTCGATCCGCGCCCAGCTCGTGCCGCCGAGGCCGGCGGTGTCGACGATCGCGACGCCCGCCTCGGCGAGCCGCCGCGCCACCCGTTCCGAGAGCCCGGAGCCGACCTCCTTGGCGATCACCGGCACCGGCAGGGCGCGGGCCACCTCGGCGATCTTCGGCAGCAGCTCGGAGAAGCGCGTCTGCCCCTCGGGCTGGATGGCCTCCTGGAGCGGGTTCAGGTGCAGCACCAGCGCGTCGGCGCCGATCATCTCGACGGCGCGCATGCACTCGTCGACGCCGAAGCCGTAGTTGAGCTGCACGGCGCCGAGGTTGGCGAGGAGCGGCACGGTGGGCGCCGCCTGGCGCATCCGGAAGCTCTCCTCGCCGGCCTCGCCCTCGAGCGCCTTCCGCTGCGAGCCGACGCCCACCGCCACCCGCGTCGCCTCGGCGCCGGCGGCGAGGTTGCGGTTGATCTCGGAGGCGAGCGCGGTGCCGCCGGTCATGCAGGAAACGAGCAGCGGCGCCGCCAGCTCGCGGCCGAGGAAGGCGGTGCGGGTATCGATCTCGGCGCGGTCGATCTCGGGCAGCGCGACGTGCTCGAAGGCCCAGTCGTCGAAGAAGGCGCGGTCGAGCTGCATGCGGTCCTCGAGCGCCAGCTCGATGTGCTCGGCCTTGCGGTCGCGCAGCGGCTCGACGGCGGCCTCGAGCGGGGCGGGGCGGGTCATCGGCGGCGCTCCGCGAGGAGGTCGACGAGGGCGGCGAGGAGCGCGAG
>DATABP010000523.1:0-2312 GCA_036259515.1 Thermoanaerobaculia bacterium
CTCGCCGGGAGCGGCCGGGCCGCGGGCGGCGGCGGCGCCGCGGCGGGCCGGCGCCAGCGAGGCGGCGAGGAGGAGCGCGAGAAAGGCGGCGAGCGCGAGGCGCGGCGCGCGGGACCGCCGCGGCCGGCCCGCCGGCGCCCCGCTCCTCGCGCCGCGCCTCAATGCGCCGCCCCCGCGACCTCCACGCTGCCGGGCAGGAAGTAGAAGACGATCGCCAGGATGGCGTAGACGGCGAGGAGCATCACGCCCTCGAGCCAGTTCGACCTTCCCTCGCCGACGATCTGAGCCGTCACCGCGATCGCCAGCGCCACCGCCACCACCTCGGCGGGGGTGAACACCAGGTTCATCGGCTCCGGCGCCACCAGGAAGGAGAGCAGCACGAGGAGCGGCGCGACGAAGAGGGCGATCTGGATCGACGAGCCGACGGCGATGCCGATCGACAGGTCCATGCGGTTCTTCCAGGCGACGAGGATGGCGGTCGAGTGCTCGGCGGCGTTGCCGATGATCGCCACCACGATGACGCCGATGAAGACGTCGGTCATCCCCAGCGTCGCCGCCGTCTCCTCCACCGAGCCGACGAGGATCTCGCTGACCCAGGCGATCAGCGCGGTGGCGCCGAGCAGCACGCCGATCGAGCGGCGCATGCTCCACGGGACGTGTGCCGCCCCCTCCTCCACCGCCACCGCCTCGCCGCTGTGGCCGGCGAAGTACTGCTTGTGCGTCTTGAGCGTGAAGACGAGGCCGAGCCCGTAGGCGACGAGCAGCACCACGGCGATCACCGCCGAGAGCTCCACCTCCCGCGGCACCGCCGCGGCCCCGCCGATGGCGTGGAAGGCGGCGGGGGTGACCAGCGCCACGCCGGCGAGCCAGAGGAGCGTCGCCTGCGCCCGCGCCCCCTGCTCGTTGAACTGCTGCTCGCGATGGCGCAGCCCGCCGGCGAGGAAGCTGGCGCCCAGCACGAGCAGGATGTTGCCGATGATCGATCCGGTGAGCGACGCCTTGACCACCTCGGTCAGCCCGCGGCGCAGCGCCATGAAGGCGATGATCATCTCCGCCGCGTTGCCGAAGGTGGCGTTGAGCAGGCCGCCGATCCCTTCGCCGGTGCGCTCGGCGAGGTGCTCGGTCGCCTTCCCCAGCCAACCGGCGAGCGGGATGATGGCGGCGCAGGCGGTGAAGAAGATCGCCACGTGCGCCTCGGGGCGCAGGAACTCCAGACCGACGACGATCGGGACGGCGACGAGCGCCCAGTCGAGGCGCGGCTTGAGCAGGTTCTTCATCGGCCCGAACTCTATCCGAGAGGTCCGAGACGGCTGCCGCCGGCGGGCCTTCGCCGAGCTCGTCCGCGGGCCGAAATCGTTTTCATGAGCGACAGGAGAGGATTTCCTCCGGAGCGGTTCCGTTCATAGGCGACAGGAGGCGAATGCCGCTGAGAGTGGTTCTCTTCATGAGCGACAGGAGAGGATTTCTCCGGCGGAGGGTCCGTTCTTAAGCGACAGGAGACGAGTGTCGGCCGGGATGGTTCCCTTCATGAGCGACAGGAGAGGATTTTCGCCGTACAACCCGTCGTCATGAGTCTCAGGAAGGGAGTCTCGTCCGTACAACTCGCCGTCCTGAGCCTCACCGCAGCCGCAGCGACCCGGCGCTCGACACCGGCACCCGCGTCGCCTCGATCCACTCGTTGCCGGAGGACATCGACAGCGTGCCGTCGAGCCGGTAGTCGAGGCGGCCGCCGCCGGTCAGCGCCTGGGCCAGCGCCCGGCCGGCCTCGCCGAAGTCGATCGACACCGGCACCCGCCACGAACCGCGCCCGCCGCGCCCCACGGTCAGCCGCCCGGCGTCCTCCACCCGCGCCACCCGGCTGCCGGCGAGCTCCAGCGAGTAGTCGAGGTCGTCCACCGTCAGCGGGAAGTCGTTCGGGTTCTGGAGCTCCAGCGTGAGGTCGAGCCGCGCCCCGCCGGCGTCGATCCGCCCGACGTCGAGGTCGGCGACCGACAGCTCGGGCAGCGACAGCCGCGGGAAGCGCCCGTCGGTGGTCACCGGCACGCGGATCCCCCCGAGCACCGGCACGTCGAACCAGAACCCCGCCTCCAGCCGATACCCGGGCTCGCCGCCGCCGCGGAGCGACCGGTAGACCCGCACGAGGTCGTCCCACGCCACCTCCACCGGGATCTCCACCCCCGTGCTCCGCCCCGCCCCGATCTCGATCCCCCGCCGCTGGTCCCCCTCCGCCAGCCGCTCCCCGGCCACCGACAGCACGTAGTCGAGCCGGTCGAAGCGCACCCCGAAGGAGTTCGGGTTGTCGATCTCGAACC
>DATABP010000524.1:0-6471 GCA_036259515.1 Thermoanaerobaculia bacterium
GTTCCCCCTCCAGCGCGAGATCGGCTGCCCGGACTGCGCCGGCGCCGGCCGCGTCGGCGGCGAGGGCTGCGAGCGCTGCGGCGGCCGCGGCACGCTGGTCGAGCTCGAGCGGGTGCGGGTGCGCCTGCCGCGCGCCATCGAGGACGGCGACCGGCTGCGCGTCGAGGGCAAGGGCCGCCCGCTCGGCCCCGGCCGCCAGACCGACCTGGTGCTCGTCGTCCGCGTCCGGCCGCACCCCTACTTCCGCCGCCAGGGGATCGACGTCCACGCCGACCTGCCGATCTCCCTCGCCGACGCGGCGTTCGGCGCCGAGGTCGAGGTGCCGACGGTCGACGGCCCGGTGAGGGTGCGCGTGCCGCCCGGCACCTCCGGAGGCCGGGTGCTCCGCCTGCGCGGCCGCGGCATCGCCCCGCCCGGCGGCGAGCCCGGCGACCACCTCGCGCGGATCACCCTGCGCCTGCCGGAGCGGATGGACGAGGCCCTGCGCGAGGCGCTCCGCCGGCAGCCGGCGGAGGACCCGCGGCGGGGGCTGCCGCGGGAAGCGCTGTAGGTCCGAAGTGCCCTAGCGGTTGCGGATGCGGCTCTCGAGCACCGTGAGCGCCTCGCCGGCGTCGAGCCCGCCGCCCAGCGGCAGGCGCATCACCGGGCTCCACTCGCCGTCGAAGGTCTCGCGGTAGAAGACCGAGGAGCCGTCGCTCCACGAGACCAGCGCGTCGCCGCCGTCGCGCGAGACGAGCAGCGTGGCGCCGGCGCCGGCCTGCTCGGGACGGCTCCAGTCGGCGACCACGGTGAGCTGCTCGACCTGCGTCATCGTCGTCGTCCCGCCGTCGTCGGCCGCGCCGCCGACCTCGATCACCGCCCGCGTGCCCTCGCCGGCGGTCACCCTCTTCAAGCCGCGGGCGTCGAGGCGGAAGCCGACGTCGATCAGGTGGTTGCGCAGGTCGCCGGCCAGCCGCCGGAGCTCGGCCGGCGGGTACTCGACGCCGACGTCGATCAGGTGGTTGCGCAGGTCGTCCGCGACGTGGCGCAGGATCTGCGGCTCGATGCGGTGCCCGACGTCGATCAGGTGGTTGCGCAGGTCGTCGGCCAGCCGGCGCAGGCCGTCCGGCGCGTGCCAGTCGTAGCGCACGCCGACGTCGATCAGGTGGTTGCGCAGCTCGTCGGCGATCATCGACAGCTCGCCGGGCAGGATGGCGACCCGCACCGAGGCGACCCGGCCGCCGTCGGGATCGACCAGCCCGACGATCACCGAGTGGTCGTCCTCGCCGGCCGCCAGCACCGGCGGCGCCACCTGCCAGAGGTCGGTCGCCCGCGGCTCCGCGGCGCCGACCAACGCCGAGAGGTCGAAGATCCGCCGTTGCCCGATGTAACGGCCGTCGAGCAGGGTGACCGGGGCGTAGGCGACCACCTGCCCCTCGGTGCGCTCCTCGACCCACACCACGTGGAGCACGGTGCGGCTGACCGTCCGCGTCGCACCCTCGGCGTCGGCGACGACGAACGAGTCCTGGGTCACCGCCAGCCGCGGCTCGCCCTTGAAGCCGAAGGCGCCCTCGGAGACCTCGATGATCTCCGTCCACTCGCCGCCGCGGTAGCCGGCGAGGCGGATGCGCGAGTGGATGTGGTTGGTGCGCTCCTCCCAGGCGAGGAAGGCGGTGCGCGATGCCTCTTCGTAGAGCAGGAACGGCGAGCTCTCGGCCTGCGGGCCGGCGGTCTCCGGCACCACCGCCAGCCGCTCGGTGCCGTCGGCGAGCTGCACGCGGAGGGCGAGCGCGGGATCGTCGGCCGCGGCCTCGGCGCCGCCGGGGACGAGCGCGCCGTACGGCCCGGCGACGAGGCGGTAGATCTCGCCCTCGCTGCCCAGCGCCACCGGCGCCTCGGAGGCCCCCGCGACGCCGGCGGCGGCGGTGGCGGCGGCGAGCGCCAGGGCGAGCGCGTGCTGGCGGACGGTCATCGCGCTCACGCCTTGAGGTTGACCAGCCCGGTCACGTCGACGGCGAGCAGGAAGTTGGGGAGGAACGCCTGCTCGGGGTAGAACTCGCGCTGCAGCCGGACGAAGTGGTCGTAGGCGGCGTCGGCGTCGCCGGCGAGGTTCGCCGCCTCGCCGAGCAGGAAGAGCGCGTTCTTGACCGTGGTCGTGTCGCCCTCGCGCTCGGCGGCGGCCAGCGCCGCCGTTCCGTGGCGCAGCGCGCGGCCGGCGCGCTCGACCTGGAGATAGCCGTAGGCCAGCGTGAGCTGCGCCGCCCAGCGTTGCCGGCCCAGCCGGCGCAGCGTGCGCAGGCTGCGGAAGCAGAGCCGGAATCCCTCGGCGGTGCGGCCCTGGAGGAACCGGCAGTAGCCGAGGTTGTCCATGATCAGCGCCGCGGTCAGCTCGTCGTCGGCCGGCAGCAGCGCCAGCGCGCGCTCGAGCTCGCGGCTCGCCTCGTCGAAGCGGCTCTCCGAGAGCAAGAGGAGCGCGGTGAGGTTGCCGCTGCTCGCCTGCCACGCGTCGTTGCCGAGCTGCCGCGAGCGCTCCTGCGCGATGCGCGCGTAGAACAGCGCCTTCTTGATCTGCTTGCGGAGATCGTAGAAGCGGCCGAGGTGGTAGGCGGCGAGGCGGCAGCCCTCGGCGTCGCGGTTGTCGACCAGGATCTGGCGGAGCTGGGCGGCGACCGTCTCCGGCGCCCGGCCGAGCTCGATCTCGACGCCGGCGAGGTTGCAGAAGGCGCGGTCGACGAGCGCCGGCGCGGCGCCGGCGCGGGCGGCGTCGAGCGCCGCCGCGAAGCCGTCGCGCGCCTCCTCGAGCAGGCCGTCGCGCAGCCGCGCGGCCGCCGCGTCCCGCAGCGCGAGGTAGCGCGGCTCGAGCGCCCGGTCGCGCCACTCGGCGCCGGAGGGGCTCATCGCATCGTCCCTTCGCGCGGCTCGTCGACCGCCGCGCCCTGCGCCCGCTTGAAGGCGATGAAGCTCTCGACCTCGCGCTGGCTCTCCGGGTCGAGGGTCTTGATGTCGCGCAGGATCTGGGCGTCCTTCGGGGTCACCGACTCGCGGTTCACCTCGTCGAAGAACTCGCCCATGCTCATGTGGAACTCGGCGAGGATGCGGAACAGCGTGTCGAGGCTGACCCGGTACTCGCCCTTCTCCATCCGCGACAGGTCGGACTGCTGGATGCCGATGCGCGCCGAGAGCTCCGTCTGCGTCAGCTTGTGCTGCTTGCGCAGTTGGCGGATCTTGCGGCCGACGAGCTGCACCTGTCGGATCTTGGGTGCTGTGGCCATGAGGTCTGCTGCGTCCCCTTCTCCGCGTCCCCGATGTCCCGTGTCCCGGAGCCCCGGCGTCCCGCGCCGCGACCCCTCGCTCCCCCGTCCGGGATATGTCACAATGCCATCGGGCCGGGCTTTGCGGCGCAGTCTACGGCGCCGCCGCCCCCCTGTCAACGGCGCGCCGAGACCGCAGTGACATGGCGGCCGCGACGGCGCGGCCCACGACGAGATGGACGCCGGGGCGCCCGGCTCCGTAAGCCCCCACCGGACCCGCCCGCCGACCCTGCCGAGGACGAGGAGAGGATCGCCCGAGATGACGCAGCCCGTGGAGATGACGCTCCGCCCCGCCGCCGGCGGCGGCTGGCTGCGGCACGGGTTCCTCCTCCGCTCGCTTGTGGCGCGCGACTTCCGCGGCCGTTACGCCGGCTCGCTCCTCGGCCTGCTGTGGTCGTTCGTCCACCCGCTGTGGCTCCTCGCCCTCTACACCTTCGTGTTCGCCACCGTGCTGAAGGTGTCGCTCCTCGGCGAGCGGACGGAGACCTTCGGCGTCTTCCTCTTCGCCGGGCTGTTGCCGTGGACGGCGGTGCACGAGGGCGTGCTGCGCGGCGCCACCGCGATCACCGACAACGCGCCGCTGGTCAAGAAGGTGCGCTTCCCGAGCGCCGTCCTGGTGCTGACCGTGGTCGTCGCGGCGCTCCTCCACCAGGCGATCGCGCTCGGCGTCTTCCTGGTCGTGCTGGCGCTCCTGGGCGAGCCGTCCGGGGCGGGGCTGCCGCTCCTCCTCGTCGCCGTGCCGCTCCAGGTGGCGCTCACCCTCGGGCTGGCGCTCGGGCTCTCGGCGGTCAACGTGTTCTTCCGCGACGTGCCGCAGGTGCTCGGCCTGGCGCTCAACGCCTGGTTCTTCCTCACCCCGATCGTCTACCCGCTCCACCTCGTGCCGGAGTGGTTCCGGCCGTGGCTCGAGCTCAATCCCCTGACCGCGCTGGTCGACCTCTACCGCCAGGCGCTGCTCGGCGACGCGTTGGCGTTGCCCGGCGGCACCGGCGCGCTGGCGGTGACCAGCCTGGTGATACTGTGCGCGGGTCTCTGGACCTTCCGCCGGCTGCGGCCGCAGCTCGTCGACGAGATCTAGCCCGAGAGATCGAGCCGACGAGCCGCCCCGCCGGCGGGCGTTGCGCCCCGCGGCCCGGAGCTCCCGCCCCGAGACCCGTTTCGACGGAGGAGAAAGCAGTGCGAAATCCGTACGTCCTCGACATCCCCCGGCTTCGCCGCGGCCTGCCCGCCGCGCTCGCCGCCGCGGCGCTCGCCTTCGCCGGCTGCGCCTCGGCGCCGCCCGCCGACACCGCCGGCGAGACCGCCTCCGCCGAGGCCGCCGCCCCCGCGGCCGACGGCGAGCGGGCGACCGCCTCCGTCACGCCCGAGCAGCTCCAGGCGACGCTCGAGACCGCCGCCGCCGCTCCGGCGACGCCGCGCCGCGCCGCCGCGATCGGTCCCGAGAGCGATCCCTCCGCCGTCACCGGCTGGCTCGACGATCCCGAGAAGGGGCGCCGCTACTACCTCGCCCGCATCCCCAAGGAGTCGATCTACCGCCGGCTGCCGGACGGCAGCGTGCGCACCATGTTCGGCGGCATAACCGTCGCCGTCGACTCCGAGGACGCGGAGTGGATCTACTACCGCATCTACGACGTCAGCGACATCCAGGTGATGTCGCCGCGGGCGCCGATGAGCGACGAGGCGAAGGCGGCGGTGGCGGCGACCTACGCCTTCGAGACGGCGAGCGGCGACCGGCTGGGCTTCGCGCCGTTCGGCGCCGGGTTGCCGAGGAGCGGCCAGTGGCGCAACGGCTTCGAGATCGTCGACATCGACGGCGACGGCCATCTCGACATCGTCCACGGCTCGCCGCGCAAGCGGCCCGACCAGGGGCCGGTCGTCTTCCTCGGCGACGGCGCCGGGAACTGGCGGCAGTGGACGGAGGCCACCTTCCCCCAGATGCGCTACGACTACGGCGACATCGCGGTCGCCGACTTCGACGGCGACGGCCGGCTCGACGTCGCGCTGGCGATGCACCTCCTCGGCATGACCGCGATGGTGCAGCAGGAGCCGGGCGTCTTCCGGCCGTGGAGCGAGGGGCTCAACTACCGCCCGCAGGGGCGCGGCACGCTGATGGACTACTCGGCGCGCACCATCGAGGCGGCGGACTGGAACGAGGACGGCCGCCCCGACCTCGTGGTGCTCGGCGAGGGCCCGAAGATGGCGATGGGCACCACCCCGCAGCTCGGCGCCGCGGAGTCCTACGGCGCGGTCGTCTACCTCAACCAGGGCGACGGGAGCTGGCGCCGGATCGACCGCGGCACCGGCCGCGAGCACCTGTTCGGAGACGACCTCGAGGTCGTCGACCTCGACGCCGACGGCCGCCTCGACTTCATCGCCGGCACCTCGGCGATGAGCCGTGCCGACGTGCTCCACCTGGCGTCCGGCGACACCTGGGAGCCCGCCGAGCTCGAGCTGCGCCCGCGGGGCGTGGTCGGCGCGGTGTCGAGCGGCGACTTCGACCGCGACGGCGCGGTCGACGTGGCGGTCGGCTACCTCGCCTACGAGGGGGAGGTCTGGCGCACCGGGATCGACCTCTTCCTGCGCCGCGGCGACGGCGGCTGGGAGCGCCGCGCGGTGTGGAACGAGGAGAGCCGGCGCGGCGTCACCGCGCTCGACGCCGGCGACCTCGACGGCGACGGCCGCCTCGACCTCGTGTCGCTCGACCAGGACGGCCGCTTCCAGGTGTGGCTCGGCGCCGGCGACGGCCGCTTCGTCGCCGAGGCCTCCGAAGAGCTGCCGAGCTTCCGCGGCTGCACCGGCTACCACGTCGAGATCACCGACCTCGACGGCGACGGCCGCGGCGACCTCGTCGCCGGGTTCGCCGGCGAGGCGGGCAGCGAGGTGATCTTCGACCCGGGGGCGCCCACGCAGTGCCAGAACGAGGGCGCCCTGGTCGCGCTGCGCAGCGCCGCCGGCGGCACCCCTTGACAGCTTTCGCGCGGCGTGTCTATAGTGCAACGGCATAAGCTGGCCCGGCGACGGGTCGGACCGACTTTCGCAACGCAGCAGACCGAGATCGCTGAACGCGATACGAAATCCTTGAACGGGAGGTGATGGCCTTCAATCTGCGATGAGATGCGAGGAGAGATGGAGCTCGAACCGCCGCGACCGCGGCGCGAACGGTCGCCGCTCCGGCGGTGAC
>DATABP010000525.1:0-3921 GCA_036259515.1 Thermoanaerobaculia bacterium
GACTACCACCTCGGTGCTCTCGCCCGCCGAGGAGCGCAGCTCCTTGAGGCTCACCGCCGGCACCTCGAGGTGGAGGTCGATGCGGTCGAGGAGCGGGCCCGAGACCTTCCCCCGGTAGCGCTCGATGGCGCCCGGCGTGCAGCGGCACTCGCGGCGCGGGTCGCCGAGGTAGCCGCAGGGGCAGGGGTTGCAGGCGGCGAGGAGCGCGAAGCGCGCCGGGTAGCAGAGCCGCGCCCGCGCCCGCACCACGGTCACCCGCCCCTCCTCGAGCGGCTGGCGCAGCGCCTCGATCGCGCCGCGCTGGAACTCCGGCAGCTCGTCGAGGAAGAGGACGCCGTTGTGGGCCAGCGACACCTCGCCGGGGCGCGGCACGCCGGAGCCGCCGCCGATCAGCCCCGCCGGCGACACCCCGGCGTGCGGGCTGCGGAACGGCCGGGCGCGCAGGAGGCCGGAGGGCGGCCGCTCGGCGACCAGGGAGTGGATCTTGGTCACCGCCAGCGCCTCCTCGCGGGAGAGCGGAGGCAGGAGCGCCGGCAGGCGGCGGGCGAGCATCGTCTTGCCGCAGCCGGGCGGCCCGATGAAGAGCAGGTTGTGGCCTCCCGCGGCGGCGATCTCGAGCGCGCGCTTCGCCGTCTCCTGGCCGCGCACCTCGGCGAGGTCGGGCTGGCCGTCGGGCCGCTCGACGTCGTAGGGCACCAGGTCGACCGGCGCCCGCGCCTCGAGCCCGGCGAGGTGCGCCACCGCCTCGCCGAGGTCCCCGATCGCCACCACCGGCACCGCGCCGAGCGCCGCCGCCTCGGCCGCGTTGGCGCGCGGCACCAGCACCTCGCGGGCGCCGAGCCGGCGGGCGAGGTCGGCGATCGCCAGCGCCCCGCGCACCGGCCGCAGCGTCCCGTCGAGGGCCAGCTCGCCGGCCAGCAGCCGTCCGGCGAGCCGCTCCTCGGCGAGCTGCCCGTGGGCGGCGAGGAGCGCCAGCGCGATCGCCAGGTCGAGGTGGTTGCCCTGCTTCTTGAGGTCCGCCGGGGCGAGGTTGACGACCACCGCCCGCGGCGGCAGGTCGAAGCCGCAGTTCCTCACCGCCGAGCGCACCCGCTCCCGGCTCTCGCGCACGGCGGCGTCGGGCAGCCCGACGATCTGCACCGCCGGCAGCCCGGTCTTGACGTCGACCTCGACCTGCACCGGGCGGGCGTCGATCCCCCAGGGGGTGGCGGCGGTGGCGCGGGCCAGCATGCCCCGGGAAGACGGAAAGCGGGGCGGGGAACCTCGCAGGCTATGATCCGCCCCCAGGATGTCCATCAGCTCGGAGACCTACCGGGCCGCCCTGCGGCTCTTCCCGGCGGGGGTGACGATCGTCACCATCCGCGCCGGCGAGGACGTCCACGGGCTGACCGTGTCGGCGTTCGCCTCGGTGTCGCCGGAGCCGCCGCTGGTGGCGGTGGTGATCGATCACCGGCACAAGGCGACGCCGCTCCTCGAACGGGCGGACGCCACCTTCGCGGTCAACGTGCTCGCCGAGGACCAGGTGGAGCTGTCGAACCGCTTCGCCTGGCTCAAGGACGAGGACCGTTTCGAGGCTGGCGACTGGGGGGTGGCGGCCTCCGGGGCGCCGATCCTGCGCGACGCGCTGGCCTGGCTCGACTGCCGCATCCACAGCCGGCAGGAGGCGGGCACCCACACCATCTACGTCGGCGAGGTCCAGGCGAGCGGCACGCCGCGCGAGGGCGACGGGCCGCTGGTCTACTGGAACCAGGGATACCGCAAGCTCCGCCTGGAATGAGCCGCGGCGTCCTGGCGTTCCACCGGCCAAAGGTGCTATCCTGCGGCCGTTCCTGAATTTCAGCCGTCGTCGTCCGTCTGCCGTGAAAGGCCACTCGCACTCGTGAGCCGCGTTCCCCGCTGGCTGCTCCTCACCCTCCTGGCGCCGCGGGTGCGGCGGCCGCTGCTGCTCGCCGCCGACGGCGCCATCGGCGCCGTCAGCCTGTGGCTGGCGATGCTGCTGCGCTTCGAGGGCGCGGTGCCGTCGCCCTACGCCGAGGCGCTGCCGGCGATGCTCGCCCTCGCCGTCCTCTGCCGCGGCGGCGCGAGCTGGCTCCTGCGCGTCCACCGCTGGTCGTTCCGCCTGTGGGGGCTGTCGGACGCGGCGCGGCTGGCGGTCGCCGGCGTCCTCGGCACCGGGCTCCTGATGACGCTCCTGGTCTTCTTCCAGCTCCCGGCCCCGGGGCGGATCGGGCCGCCACGCTCGGTGGTGGTGCTCGACCTCCTGCTGGTGGTGGCGCTGACCGGCGCGCTGCGCTTCTCGCCGCGGCTCGCCACCCACTACGCCGGCGACCTCCGCGCCCGCCGCCGCGATCGGCTGCGCGCGCTGATCGTCGGCGCCGGGGCGGCCGGCGAGCTCCTGCTGCGCGACCTCCAGCGCTCCTCCGACCACGACTACCGGGTGATCGGCTTTCTCGACGACGACCCGCAGAAGAAGGGGGCGATCGTCGGCGGCCGGCCGGTGCTGGGCGCCGTCGACGAGCTGCCGGCGTGGGCGGAGCGCCTGCGGGTGGAGAAGGTGCTGATCGCCATCCCGCACCTCTCCGCCGAGCGCATCCGCGAGATCCTCTCGCTGTGCGGCGACCTCAAGCTCCGCTTCAAGATCCTGCCGGTCTCCTTCAGCTACCTGCGCGACCGCACCGTGGGCACGCTGCTCCAGGACCTCCGGCCCGAGCACCTCCTGCCGCGCGACACGGTGTCGTTCGCCGAGATGCGCGAGGCGGAGGCGATCCGCGGCCGCCGCGCGCTGGTCACCGGCGGCGCCGGCTCGATCGGCAGCGAGATCGTCCGCCAGCTCCTCGCCGCCGGCGCGCGGCAGGTGGTGATCGCCGACGTCGACGAGAACGGGATGTACCTCCTCGCCCGGCGCCTCCAGCAGCTCTACCCGGACGCGGAGGTGGCGGCCGAGCTGTGCGACGTGCGCGACGCCGCCCGCCTCGCCGCGGTGTTCGACGCCCACCGGCCCGAGGACGTCTTCCACGCCGCCGCCCACAAGCACGTGCCGCTGCTCGAGGCCGCCCCCTGCCAGGCGGTGAAGAACAACGTGCTCGGCACCCGCCTCGTCGCCGAGGCGGCGATCGCCGCCGGCGCCGAGCGCTTCGTGATGATCTCGACCGACAAGGCGGTGCGTCCGTCGAGCGTGATGGGGGCGACCAAGCGGGTGGCGGAGATGATCAGCCGCACCTTCGCCGGCCGCTCGCGCACCCGCTTCTGCGCCGTCCGCTTCGGCAACGTGCTCGACTCCGCGGGCTCGGTGGTGCCGCTCTTCCGCGAGCAGATCGCCGCCGGCGGCCCGGTGACGGTGACCCATCCCGAGGTGCGCCGCTACTTCATGACCATCCCCGAGGCGGTGGGCCTGGTGCTCAAGGCCGGCTACGGCGACTACGGCGAGCTGTGCATCCTCGAGATGGGAGAGCAGATCCGCATCCTCGACCTCGCCCGCCACATGATCACCATGTCCGGCCTGGCGCCCGACCTCGAGGTGCCGATCGTCTTCACCGGCCTCCGCCCCGGCGAGAAGCTCGCCGAGGAGCTGATGACCGAGGACGAGGAGCGGGCGCACTGGGTGGCGGAGAAGATCTGCGTCACCGAGGGGCCGCCGCCGCCGCGCGACCTCCTCGCCCGGGTCGACGCGCTGGTCGCCGCCGCCCGCGCCGAGGACGCCGGCCGCACGGTCGCGCTCCTCGCCGACCTGGTGCCGAAGTACCAGCCGACCGCCGGCGAGGCGGAGACCGTGCGGCTGCGCGCGGTCGTCTGACCGTCCCTCCCCGGCGGCCGTGGACCTCTACCGCCGCTTCGGCAAGCGCGCCGTGGACCTCGCCGGCGCCGCCGCCGCCCTCGTCCTGCTCGCCCCGCTGACCCTCGTCGTGGCGCTCGCCGTGCGCG
>DATABP010000526.1:0-6732 GCA_036259515.1 Thermoanaerobaculia bacterium
GGCGCGCCGGCGCCGGGGGATGGAACCTTCGGCGGCTCCGGCCGTAGCATCTAGGGCGTCACGGCGGTAGGCTCGATCGTCGGTTGTTTCCGCATGACCTGTCAACCTAGTCGCAAGCGACTGCGAATCTCTGCGAGGGGATCACGATGGACAAGCGTTTCAACGAGGCCCGGCGCGCCGCGGCCGCCGCGCTGGCGGGGTTGCTCGCCGTCGCCGGCGCGCTCCCCGCGGCGGCCCAGACCGAGGTGCCGACGCTGGTGGTCGAGGTGCCGGACGAGCCGGAGCTGGTGATCGAGGACGGCAGCATCCAGCTCCTGCTCGAGGACGCCATCGTCCTCGCGCTGCGCCGCAACCTCAACCTGTCGGTCGAGCGCTACGCCCACCAGCAGTCGCTGACCAACATCGTCGGCAGCCGCGGCCTCTACGACCTGCGGTTGCAGGGCAGCGCGACGATCGACGACGGCGAGTCGCCGACGCTGTCCGAGCTGGTCGGCGTGCCGGTCGAGGAGTCGAACCTCCGCAACTACAGCCTGTCGCTGGCCCAGCTCACCCCGTGGGGCGGCGAGGCGACGCTCGGCCTCGACGCCAACCGGCAGGCGACGAACGACATCACGCAGCGCTTCAACCCGAGCTACCGCGGCGCCGGCGACTTCAGCTTCGTGCAGCCGCTCCTGCGCGATTTCGGACGGCTGCCCACCGAGCGGCCGATCATCCAGGCCCGGCTCGCCGCCGGCCAGAGCCGGCAGCTCTTCGAGCAGCAGGTGACCAACCTCCTGGTCGACGTCGAGAACGCCTACTGGGACCTGGTCGAGGCGCGCGAGCAGCTCAACGTCGCCGAGCAGAGCCTCGAGCTCGCCCGCGAGCTCCACGAGCGCAGCCGCATCCAGGTCGAGGTCGGCACCCTGGCGCCGATCGAGCTGGTGCAGAGCGAGGCGACGATCGCCACCCGCGAGGAGGGGATCATCACCGCCGAGGCGCAGCTGGGCGACGCCGCCGACCGCCTGCTCCAGCTCCTCAACCTGCCGCGCGCGATGGCCGAAGGGCTGGAGGTCGACCCGCTGACCGATCCGGAGACGACGCCGATCGCGATCGACCTCCAGCAGGCGATCTCCACCGCGCTCGCCGAGCGCCCGGAGGTCCACCAGCAGCAGCTCGCCGTCGAGCGACTGGAGGTCGACTCGCAGTTCTTCCGCAACCAGAAGCTGCCGACGGCCGACGTCTCGGTCGGCTACGACTCGAGC
This sequence comes from Thermoanaerobaculia bacterium, assembly GCA_036259515.1. GTDB lineage: Bacteria > Acidobacteriota > Thermoanaerobaculia > Multivoradales > JBCCEF01 > DATABP01. Next base: position 1,242 of record DATABP010000526.1, read on the forward strand.
GCGCTCGCCTCGCCGGCGTCCGACACCGACCTGTTCGACGCCTTCGGCGACGTCCTGGGGCGCGAGTTCACCGGCTGGAACGTCGGCCTCTTCGTCGGCGTGCCGCTGCAGAACCGCGGCGCCCGCGCCCAGTCGGCGATCGCCGACCTCGACCTCGAGCGCGGCCGCACCCAGCTCGACCAGCTCGAGCTCGACGTCACCACCGACGTGCGGGCGGCGGCGCGGCAGGTGCGCACCGCCGAGGAGCAGATCGCCTCGGCCGAGGCCTCCGTCCGCCTCCAGGAGCGCAACCTCGAGGCCGAGCAGCGGCGCTACGAGAACGGCATGTCGACCAGCTTCCGGATCACCGAGATCCAGGAGGACCTGACCGCCGCCCGGAGCCGCCTCGTCTCGGCGATCACCAGCTACCGCCGGGCGCTGACCGCCTACCACCGGGCGACCGGCCGGCTGCTCGAGGAGAGCGGGGTCGAGCTCGCCGGCCCGGTCGACGTCGAGCTGCCGCCGCGCACGCTCGGCAACCTTTTCCAGTAGGCTCCGGGGAGTCCCTTCGTTTCGATCGATTCGTGGGCGGCGGCGCCCGGGGCAGCCGCACGAGCCGGCGCCGCCGCGAGGAGAGATGCGATGACCGAGTCGAGCTCCGAACCGGGCGGCGCCCTCGCCGCCCGCTCCTGGGGACGGCCGCTGGGCGTCCTCGTCTCGCCGCGGGCGACCTTCGAGTCGATCGCCCGCCGGCCGAGCTGGCTGCCGCCGCTCCTGATCCTGCTCGTGCTGTTCGTCGTGGCGCAGGTCCTGGCGATGCAGAAGATCGACATGGAGGCGGCGATCCGCGACGCGATGGAGCGCCAGAACCAGCCGGTCGACGACGCCCAGGTGGCGCAGCTCGCCGAGATGCAGTCGAAGGTCGGCGTCGCCTGCAACGTCGTCCTCTTCCCGGCCGGGATGGCGCTCGTCGCGGCGATCTTCTGGGGCCTCGCCAACGTCGCCGGCGGCGAGATCGGCTTCAAGCGGAGCCTGGCGGTCACCGGCCACGCGCTGATGCCGAACGCGGTGTCGTCGCTCCTGACCATCCCGGTGATCCTCGGGCGGCGGGAGATCGACCCGATCGCGGCGCAGCACGGGCTCCTCGCCTCGCATCTCGGGGCGCTGGCGCCGGAGGACGCGCCGGCCTGGGTCGCCGCGCTCCTCGCCCGCGTCGACCTCTTCAGCCTGTGGTCGCTGGCGCTCCTCGCGCTCGGCTTCGTCGTCGTCGCGCGGCTCTCGAAGGGCGCCGCGATCGGCATCGTGCTCCTCGTCTGGCTGTTCTGGATCGGCCTGATGGTCGGGCTGTCGATGATGGGCTTCGCGGGGGGCGGCTGAGGTGAAGAAGGCGCTCGTCGCCGTCGCCGTCGTGGCCGTGCTCGGGCTCATCGTGTGGGCCTCGCTGCGCGGCGGCGGGGGAGAGGAGGGGGTGGCGGTCGACGTCGAGGCGGTCGAGCGGCGCTCGATCTCGCGGCTGGTCAAGGCGAGCGGCGTGGTCGACCCGCGGGTCAAGGTCAACCTCTCGGCCCACGTCGTCGGCAAGATCGAGCAGCTCCTCGTCGAGGAGGGGCAGGCGGTCGGCGCCGGCGACCCGGTGCTGGTGCTGGAGCGGCAGGCGTTCCTCTCCGCCGCCCAGGACTGGCAGGCGCGGCTGCGCCAGGCGCGGCTCGACGTCGAGCAGGCGGAGATCGACCTCGCCGACGCCCAGATCAAGCTCCAGCGCGCCGAGCGGCTGGCCGAGGAGGGGGTGGTGGCGCGCGAGGACCTCGAGGCGGCGCGGCTGCGGCGCGCCGCCGGCGAGCTGGCGCTGCGGCGCTCCGAGTCGGCGGTGCGGCAGGCCTCCGCCAACCTCGACAAGGCGCAGGACGACCTCCAGAAGACCACCGTCTTCTCGCCGCTCGCCGGCCGCGTCATCACCCTCAACGCCGAGGTCGGCGAGACCGTGTACCCGGCGACGATGAACAACCCCGCCTCGGTGGTGGCGACGATCGCCGACCTCTCCGAGGTGCTCGCCAAGGTCGACGTCGACGAGACCGAGGTGGTCCACGTCGAGGTGGGGCAGGACGCCGAGCTCCTGGTCGACGCCCTGCCCGACCGCGTCTACCGCGGCCGGGTGGTCGAGATCGGCAGCTCCGGCTTCTCGCGCCCGGACCAGCCGGACGTCACCTTCTTCTCGGTCGAGATCCTCTTCGTCGACCCCGACCCGAGCCTCCTCCCCGGCATGTCGGTGCGCGCCGAGGTGGTCAGCGCCTCGCACCCGGACGCCCTGGTGGTGCCGATCCAGGCGGTCGTCGAGCGGCCGCGGCTCGGACCGGACGGCGAGCCGGCGCGCGACGCCGAGGAGGTGCCGGTCGTCTTCGCGATCGAGGAGGGGGAGGCGCGGCAGCGGCCGGTCGAGACCGGCATCTCCGACGAGACGCACGTCGAGCTGGTGTCCGGCCTCGACGCCGGCGCCGAGGTGATCGTCGGCCCCTACCGCACGCTCCGTGACCTCGACCACGGCGACCCCGTACACGTCGAGGAGGACGCCGAGCGGTCCGGCTCCGCCGAGGACGGAGAGGACGGCGGCGACGGCGGCGGCGACGAGGGCGACGACGGCGGGACGGAGGAGTAGATGGCGCTGATCGAGATCCGCGACCTGCGGAAGACCTACCAGATGGGTACCGAGATCGTGCGCGCCTTGGACGGCGTCGACCTCGAGATCGACAAGGGCGAGTACGTGGCGATCATGGGCGCCTCGGGCAGCGGCAAGTCGACGCTGATGAACCTCTTGGGCTGCCTCGACACGCCGACCTCCGGCTCGTACCGCCTGGCCGACACCGCCGTCGAGGAGCTCGACGACGAGGAGCTGGCGGCGATCCGCAACCAGGAGATCGGCTTCGTCTTCCAGACCTTCAACCTGCTCTCGCGCACCACCGCGCTCGAGAACGTCGAGCTGCCGCTGGTCTACGCCGCGGTGTCGCGGCGCGAGCGGCGGGAGCGGGCGAAGCGGGCGCTCGAGCGGGTGGGCCTGGCCGACCGCATGGACCACCGGCCGAACCAGCTCTCGGGCGGTCAGCGGCAGCGGGTGGCGATCGCTCGCGCGCTGGTCAACGAGCCCTCGATCCTCCTCGCCGACGAGCCGACCGGGAACCTCGACTCGGCGACCTCGACCGAGATCATGGCGCTCTTCGACGAGCTCCACCGGGCCGGCAACACCATCCTGCTGGTCACCCACGAGCAGGACATCGCCGAGCACGCCGAGCGTCAGGTCGTGCTCCGCGACGGCCGGGTGCTCTCCGACCGGCCGACCACCGCGACGGCCTGAGCCCCGTGCACGTCCTCGAGAGCTTCCGCATCGCGCTCTCCGCGCTGCGCACGAATCCGCTGCGCGCGGTGCTGACCACGCTCGGCATCGTCATCGCGGTGGCGGCGGTGGTGGCGGTGGTCTCGATCGTCCAGGGGCTCCAGTTCATGATCGTCGGCGAGCTCCAGTCGGTGGGCGCCAACTTCATCATCGTGCTCCCCGACATGCAGCAGCAGCAGGCCCCCGGCGTGGTGGCGCGGCAGATCAGGCTGACCTGGGACGACGGCCAGGCGATCGCCCGCGAGGTGCCCGGCGTCGAGCGGATCACCCCGATGGTCCTCGGCAAGGAGGAGGTGCGCTACCGCGACCGCCGCTACGAGCCGGAGTGGGTGATGGGGGTCAACGACGACTTCCCGGAGATCCACAACTACTTCGTCGGCGAGGGCCGCTTCTTCTCGGAGATCGACCTCCGCAACCGGCGGCGGGTGGTGGTGGTCGGCCAGGAGGTGGTCGACGAGCTGCGCCTGGGCGCCGAGCCGGTCGGCCGCGAGATCTACGTCGGCGGCCGGGCGGCGACGGTGATCGGGGTGATGGAGGAGAAGGGGCAGTCGCTGGGCCAGGACTTCGACTCCCTGGTCTTCGTCCCCTACGACACCGCGCTCACCCTCTTCGGCCGCCGCGCCGGCGACCAGGTGCAGCTCCGGCTCAAGGCCGAGCCGGAAGCGGTCGCCGAGGTCGAGGACGGCATCCGCCGCGTGCTGCGCCGCCGCCACGACATCCCCGAGGACGACCCGAACGACTTCCAGATCCTCAAGCAGGACGACCTCCTCGACCTCTACCGCTCGATCCTGGGCGCGGTGACCGCGGTGATCGGCGGCGTGGTCGGCGTGGCGCTGGTCGTCGGCGGCATCGGGATCATGAACATCATGCTCGTCTCGGTGACCGAGCGCACCCGCGAGATCGGCCTCCGCAAGGCGGTCGGCGCCCGCCGCCGCGACATCCTCTGGCAGTTCCTGATCGAGGCGGTCACGCTCTCCCTGGTCGGCGGCGCCATCGGCCTCGCCGCCGGCTACGGCCTGGGCGCGCTGGTCACCTCGCTCCTGCCCATCGACCTTCCCCCGGCCTACGTGCCGCTGTGGGCGATCCTCCTCGCCTTCGGGTTCTCGGCGGCGGTCGGCGTCTTCTTCGGCATCTACCCGGCCGGCAAGGCGTCGCGGCTCGATCCCATCGAAGCGCTGCGGTACGAGTAGGGCGCGGCCGGAAAGCTCGATCGCTCTCGACGATGCGCGCCCGCGCATCGATTGGATCGTGATTTGTCGGCCCTCTCGGAGTCGTGTTAGCTTGCCCGCGCAGCACTTCTCTTGATGGTCGGTCCGCGCCGTGGGCGAGGCGCGGCTTTCGCTGAGGTTCGGCATGGCCAGGATCGCAGTGGTGGACGATGCGCCCGAGGTCCTGAAGTTGATCTGCGGGATCCTCGAGGGCGACGGGCACGAGGTGGTCGCGCTCGCCGACGGCGAGGGTCTCGAGCGCCGGGTGGAGGCGGACGATCTCCATCTCGTGCTCCTCGACGTCGTCCTGCCGGGCCGCAGCGGCTACCAGATCCTCCGCGACCTCAAGAGGAAGCCGGCCACCCGCGCCGTGCCGGTCGTCCTGGTCAGCTCGAAGACCGAGCCGACCGACGTCGAGTGGGGCAGGAGCCAGGGCGCCGACGACTACCTGACGAAGCCCTTCACCGCGGACGAGCTGCTCACCCGCGTGCGGCGGCTGGCGGGATGAGCCCGGCGGCGCGCTCCCGGCCAGACCGCATCCTGGCCTTCCGCCGGGGCGACCGCGTGCTGGGCATCGAGGGCCGCTACAGCCGGGAGGTGACGCCGCTCGCCGGCCTGACTCCGGTGCCGCTCGCCCCCACGCCGCTGCTCGGCGTCGGCAACCTCCGCGGCGTCCTGCTGCCGGTGATCGACCTCGCGCCGCTGCTCGCGCTGGACGCCGAGCCGTGGACCTCTGCGCTGCCCGTCCACGTGACGGCGGTCGACGGCTCGCTCGCCGGTCTGGCGATCGACGAGGTCGCGGGGTTCGACCCGTGGCCGGCCGGCGACCCCCTGCCGCTCGGCGCGGACGAGCCGGCGCCGCTGCGCTCCGTCGCGCGGGGGTCGTTGCCCTTCCGCGGCGGCCGGGTGATCTGCCTCG
>DATABP010000527.1:0-1748 GCA_036259515.1 Thermoanaerobaculia bacterium
CGCGGCGGCGGCGGCGGCGGCGGCGAGCAGCGCGGCGAAGCGCCGGCGCGGGTGCGTGTGCGGCATCGTCCTCTCCATCGCCGCCGCCAACCGCGGCCGCTGCCGCACCTATTCCGCCGCCTGTCCCGCTCTTGCGCAACGCCGCACGTGCTGTATATCCGCACGATCGTCGCGACGACGCGGCGATCCATCGCGACGGTCCGAGGAGGCCGTTCGACATGAGGAAGAGCATCTGGACGTGGGCTGTGGTCGTGACGGCGCTGGCGGTGTGCTCGCCGGCGGCGCTGGGGAGGTCCCTCGACGCCGGGGCTCGCGAGCCCGACGCCGGCGTGCCGGCCGGGCACTGGGAGCACCAGATGGAGCGCTTCGCGGCCGAGAACCCCGGCTTCGCCGGCATCTCGTTCGACGCCCAGGGCAAGGCGACGATCCTGGTCACCGACCCCGCGCGGCCGAGCGAGGGCGTGCGCGACCTGCTGCGGGCGACCGCCGGCGCGCGGCTGGCCCCGGCGCGCTACGACTTCCAGGAGCTCGCGGCGTTCAAGCGGCGGGCGCGCGGGCTGCTCGGCGCCCAGGGCGTGGTGTGGGTCGACCTCGACGAGGCCGGCAACCGCATCCGGATCGGCGTCGACCGCGGCGACGCCTTCCTCACCCGGCTCGACGTCGAGGGCCGCCTGCCGCTCCACGACCTGCCGGCCGACGCCGTCGAGATCGTCGAGGTCGAGCCGATCAAGCCGCTGATCACCGTCCGCGAGCGCTTCCGTCCGGCGCCGGCCGGGGTGCAGATCTACTTCTCCGGCTTCGTCTGCACGCTCGGGGCGAACGCCATCCGCGGCGGCGTCTTCGGCTTCATCACCAACTCGCACTGCACCAACACCCAGGGCGGGGTCGAGAGCACGCGCTACTACCAGCACCAGCCCTCCGGCGGCGCCATCGCCACCGAGATCGCCGACCCCGGCTACTTCACCGGCGGCTCGTGCCCGGGCGGCCGCCGCTGCCGCTTCAGCGACAGCTCGTTCGCCCGCTACGACACGTCGTCCCTCGGCCAGCTCGGGCGCATCGCGCGCACCACCTCGCGCAGCTCGTCGTCGCCGGGGTCGCTGACCGTCAGCACCACCAACCCGCGCTTCATCATCAACGCCGAGACGCCGTTCCCGTCGGGCGGCGAGCAGCTCAACAAGGTCGGCCGCACCAGCGGCTGGACCTTCGGAACGGTGGTCTCCACCTGCGTCGACACCAACGTCGGCGGCACCAACATCACCCAGCTCTGCCAGGACCACGTGCAGGCCTACAGCGCCGGCGGCGACTCCGGCTCGCCGGTGTTCCGCTGGACCGGCACGACCAACGCCAACTTCTACGGCCTGATGTGGGGCGGCGGCGGCGGCGTCTTCGTGTTCAGCGCGATCTCGAACATCGAGAGCGAGCTCGGCGCGTTGACGCTGTTCTGATCGGCCTCGCGCAGGGACGGTGCCCGGTCCGCGAGGCGGGCCGGGCGCCGCGTCGTCCGCGCACGAGGCACACATCTTGCCGCCTCGCTCCGCGATGCCCGCCGCGAAGCGCAAGACCCCGTCCGAACCACCCCGCCGCACCGGCCGCCGCTCCCCCGCCGCCGGCTCGCTCGCCGAGTACCACCGCAGGCGCCGCTTCGACGTCACCCCCGAGCCGGCCGGCGAGGTGGCGCCGTCGCCGGGGCCGGAGCTGGCGTTCGTCGTCCAGAAGCACGCGGCGAGCCGGTTGCACTACGACTTCCG
>DATABP010000528.1:0-2902 GCA_036259515.1 Thermoanaerobaculia bacterium
GAGCTCGCCGCCGTCCGCCGCGCCGCCGACGAGGCCGAGGCGGCCTGGCGCGCCGACCCGTCCCGCCCCGGCTGCCGCCTCCCCGAGTTCCTCGAGATCGAGGCGATCATGGAGTACCACCCGCTCCTCTTCGACCTCGTCGAGCATCCGGGGTGGTTCCCCAAGGTGCGGGCGCTCCTCGGCGGCGGCATCGGGCTCGTCGACCACGCCTGCTACGTCACCCCGCCGGGCGGCCGGCTCGACGGCGGCGCCTGGCACAGCGACCTCGCCGGCCGCGTCCACGGCGTCGACCTGCCGCGCTCGCTGCTGATGATCCGCGTGATGGTCGCGCTCGCCGACGTGCCGGCGGACGGCGGCGCCACGCTGGTGCTCCCCGGCTCGCACCGCTGGGGCGACGAGGTCGTCCTGCCGCCGGTCGCCACGCCCGAGGAGATGCCCGGCACGGTGGCGCTCGCCTGCCGCGCCGGGGACGCCTACTTCTTCAACGGCCACCTGCGCCACTCGCCGGGCACCAACCGCGGCGCCGCCGTGCGCCGCATGCTGCTCTACAACTACGGCCACAAGTGGATGCGGATGTGGCGCGGCCACGAGCCCTCGCCGCGGCTGGCGGCGGCGGCGAGGACACCGATGCGCCGCCAGCTCCTGGGCTTGACGCCGCCCTACCGCGGGCCGGACGCCGAGCTGGGGTGAGGAGCACTCAGGCGGCGTCGGAGAGCCGCCCGCGGCGGACGGCCAGCGCGGTGTCGATCAGCTCGGCATAGGCGGCGGTCACGCGCGCCGGATCGCACAGCTCGCGCACGCGGGCGGCGAGCCGGCAGGCGCGCTCGCCGCCGGCCGGCGAGAGCGCCTCGGCCACCGCCGCCCGCGCCGACGCGAGCCGCGGCACCCCGTCGTCGTCGTCCGCGAAGGAGATCGCGTCCGCGAACAGCTCCGGCAGCGCGCCCACCCGGGTGGCGACCACTGGCGTCCCCAGCCATCCCGCCTCGACGACCGCCATCGGGAACGCCTCGCGCCGCGACAGGAGCGCCAGCGCGTCGACGCTGCGGAGCAGCGTGCCCACGTCGTCGCCCGGCGGCAGGAAGCGCACCCGGTCGCCCACCCCGCGCGCCGCCGCCCGCCGTTCCAGCTCCGCCGCCGTCCCCAGCTCGCTGTCGAGCGCCTGGAGCGCCAGGCCGACGCCGAGCGCGGCGAGGTGGTCGACCAGCCACTCGACGTTCTTCTCCGGCAGCAGCCGCCCGAGGTAGCCGAGCGTCGGCCGCCCCGAGGAGAAGAGGCGGCTCGCCGGGCCGGCGCCGCCGGGTTGGCGACGTGGACGGCGCCCGGGATCGCCCGCGCCAGCCGCGGCGACACGCAGGCGACGGCGTCGATCGCCCGCCGCCAGCGGCGGTGGAACGCCAGCTCGACCGGCCGCTCGCCGTGGACCGCCCGCACCGAGGCCGGCCGGGCGTCGCCGAGAGCCGCGAGGAGGCGCGGCACGGTCGGCAGCAGGCCGTGCCAGAGCACGGCGTCGGCGGCGGCGAGGCGCGGCCGGAGCTGCCACGGCCGGCGGATGAAAACCACCTCCCCGAAGCGCTCGAAGAGCTGGCGACGGAGGGTCGGCTCGGGCGACGGAGGCCGGTTGTCGATCGCGCAGACGTCGAGCCGGAAGCGGCCGGCGAGCCCGGCGGCGACCTCGATCGTCGCCGTCTCGCCGCCGCCCAGGACGACGTGCGGGAACACCACGGCGAGGCGCGGCGCCGCGCCGGCGGGGCCTGCGAGCGGGCTCGGAGACATCCGGGGCGGAGTTATACTCCGCGTGACGTTCACCACGCAAACGCTGAAGGACCGCCCGGCGATGGCCGCGACGAGCATCCACGCGCTGAACGAGCGCCACGACCACCCGCGCTCGGTCGCGCGGCGGCGGGGGCGGCGATGAGGTTCGAGGCGCTCTCCGCCGGCGAGCTCGACGACGGTCTCGCCGCGCGCTGGCGGGTGCTCCAGGCGGCGAGCGCGGCGGCCGGGGGTCCGCCGCTCGACAGCCCGTACCTCTCCCCCGGCTTCGTCGCGGCCGTCGCCGCGGTGCGCCCGCAGGTGCAGGTCGCCGTGGCGCACGAGAACGGCCTGGTGGTCGGGCTCCTCCCGTTCCAGCGCGACGCGGCCGGCGACGGCGAGCCCGTGGGCGGCGGCTGCTGCGACCTCCAGGCGCTGATCGCCGCGCCGGGCGTCGAGCTCGATCCGCGCGCGCTGGTGCGCGCCGCCGGGCTGCCGCGCTGGCGCTTCAGCCACCTCGCCGCCGAGCAGGCGCCGTTCCTCCCCTTCCACGAGGAGCGCCACGAACTGGTGGCGGTCGACCTCGGGCGCGGTTTCGAGACCTGGGCGGCGGGGCGGCGGCGCGCCGGCTCGCAGCTCGTCAAGGACCTCGGCCGCCGGCGCCGCAACCTCGAACGCGCGAGCGGTTCGATCCGTTTCGAGGCCGACACCGCCGACCCGACGGTGCTGGCGCGGCTCCTCGCCTGGAAGTCGGACCAGTACCGCCGCAGCGGCTACCCCGACTGGACCGGGCAGCCCTGGCTGCGGGCGCTGTTCGACCGCGCGCTGGCGTCCGGAGATCCCCACTTCCGGGCGACGCTCTCCGCGCTGTGGGCCGGCGAGCGGCTGGCGGCGGCGCAGCTCGCGCTGCGCTCGGGGGCGGTGTGGCACTGGTGGTACCCGGCGTACGACCCCGAGCTCGCCCCGTGGTCGCCGGGGCTCCTCCTCGACCTCGAGATGCTGCGCGCGGCGCCGGCCCTGGGGGTCGCGCGCGTCGACCTCGGCCGCGCCTCGGCGCACAAGGCGCGCCTCGCCGACCTCTCCCGCCCGGCGGCGCGCGGCGAGGTGCCGGCGTAGGGCGGGGCACGACCGGCACGGAGGCCGGCCGTTCGGG
>DATABP010000529.1:0-14072 GCA_036259515.1 Thermoanaerobaculia bacterium
GCAGGTTGTTCTGGGATACTAGCAAGCGTGGCGTCAATCTCCTCTCGTCGCTGGCGGAGTCCGGCACGATCACCGTCTCGATGAACGAAGAGCAGGTCGCATGGAAAAAGCTCAAGAGCCGTCTGGACCCGCCGCTCCAGACCTCGAGGCGGATTTGGCAAACGCCGCAAATCGGCCCATTGAGGTCGGAACATCGAGTCCGAGTGCTGCCGCAGGCTCCAGAGCAGAACCGGGATGAGTGCACGGTCTGAGGAACCCTCAGATACGAGAGTGAACACAACCGCTGTCATTGACTTTGGTGAAAAGCGGGAAGCCACATCTGGATGTCGGGACGGTCAATAACTCGTGGGGTCTTCTGCAACGACTCTGTTTGGTTATTGAGATCTTCGTTCTCAGTCGGCCGCGGTTCGAGCGGGTTGAGGTAGGAGACGACAAGACCGGGAGCCAGAGCCGGCACTTTAGGCCAAGCTTTAGCCCGCCACGTGTCCTTTAGCCAGCGGAAGCTTGGCCTCATTCCGGATGTGGAGTCGACAGTAACCCACACCGGATCTGCAACTAACAAATCTTCATCCTGCACTTGGGCAACCACAGCCGGAGAATGGGTATTGACTATGACCTGCCGAAGAGGATTTTCTGGGCTGGCTTGATGCTTCGGATCAACCGCGAGGTCAGAAAGCAGACGGAGCATGGCTGGGATTCGCTCTGGGTGAATTCCGTTCTCCGGCTCCTCAAGGCAAAGCACTCCTTGTGCAGTAGGATCATTTTCTAGAATCGCGAGCGCGAGAAAGCGAAGCGTGCCGTCAGAGAGCGATCGGGCCTCATGCTCGGTTCCGTCGCTCTCTGTAAGCTTCAGAGTGAACAGCTCGCGTCGGTCGTCGGGATCCACTCGTACCGCCCGCACACCATCGATAAGCTCTGCCAAGCGGTTGGCTATTCGGGCGGTGATGGCACCCGCTTCAGGAGCTTCCTCATCAAGAGGTTGGCTCCGATGCACTTTAGAAAGACGCGCCAGAGTCGCCGCCAGATGGGCTCCGTTGGTTGCCAAAGCAGTCGGTGCTGTATATGGATCGGGTGATCTGAGTGCCGACGGCTCTAGCTGGAGCAGACGCCAGGAACGCATTTCCTGACGTGCCAAGACTGCAGTGGCGTTCTCCGCGGCATTCACGTCAGACAGTACAGTTCTAGGAAGTCTTTCTGCGACATGCGGCCGTGGCTTTCCTCCACCACGGTAGTCCTTCCCCTGGTCCTGATGGAGCTTGACGTAGACCTTACTGCCCCTGGAATCGGTGGAAATGAAGGGTACGGTCCTTCGGCCTTGAACCACCGACCGTCGCCAAGCTGCGGAATGAGGGAACGCTAGATGCTCGCGCGCTTCGCTCAAGTTGATATGAGTAAGAGACTCCCGCCGGATCGTTAGCGTCTGGTCGCGAAGCTGAAGATCCAGCTCGTACCGCAGGAAAGTGATCGCGGCTCTCGCATCCTGGCCCAGGTGATCGACTCCCTCACGTGGAATAATCATCTCGACCAAAAAGTTCATTTGGGTGCTTTGGGAATCCCCAGCACGATGAAAAATAGTCTGAACGTCGAAAGATCGGTCCCCTTCTCCGCGCACCGACAACGCAGCCTCCATCAACGGTTTCTCGGTCAAGGCGCTTAGAAACCGGATCGCGTCGAAGAGATTGGACTTGCCCACGCCGTTCCGGCCCGCAACGCAGGTGAACGGCCCAAAGTGGATGTCTACATCTACGAGGTTCTTGAATCCGTTGACCTTCAGACGCGTCAGCACGACGCTATTCTACCGGATTCCCGCTCTCTCTGCGAACTCGGTACTGGACCGCGTCCAACGCGTTAGCAATCGAGACGATTTACTGCCCAAATTCAGTCTCTGTACCGGCTCCGTGTGGGGTCGATCGCTGAGCGCCTAGTCCGTTTCCGGCCCTCTGCGGCGAACAGGGTGCCAGCTCGGCCGAGCCGGAGAGCGTTAGCCGCGCTTCACCTTCGCCGCTTCGCGGAGTTTGTCGTAACGCTCCAGGCGCTCGGCGAGCCGCTGCTCGAAGCCGCGCCCGGTGGGGCGGTAGAAGCGGGTGCCCTGGAGCGCCTCGGGGAGACAGTCGAGGCCGCCGACGCCCTCCTCGGTGTCGTGGGCGTAGACGTAGCCAGCGCCGTAGCCGAGGTCCTTCATCAGGCGGGTCGGGGCGTTGCGGATCACCGCCGGCACCGGGTCCGCCGGGCGCTCCTCGACCGTGCGGCGGGCGGCGCCCCAGGCGGTGTAGGCGGCGTTCGACTTCGGCGCCAGGGCGAGGTAGAGGACGGCCTGCGCCAGCGCCAGCTCGCCCTCGGGGGAGCCGAGGCGGTGGTAGGCGTCCCAGGCGGCGAGCGCCTGCGGCAGGGCCGCCGGGTCGGCGAGGCCGACGTCCTCGCTGGCGAAGCGCACCAGCCGGCGGGCGACGTAGAGCGGGTCCTCGCCGGCGGCGAGCTGGCGGGCGAGCCAGTAGATCGCGGCGTCGGGATCGCTCTCGCGAAGCGACTTGTGGAGCGCCGAGATGACGTTGAAGTGCTCCTCGCCCGCCTTGTCGTAGAGCAGCACCTTGCGCTGCGCGACGCGGCGGACGGCGTCGGCCCCCAGGGCGCCCCGCGATCCTTCGCCGAGCGCGCCGTCGGCGGCGCCGCCGTCCTGCGCGGCGTCGGCGGCCACCGCCTCGAGCAGGTTGAGCGCCCGCCGCGCGTCGCCCGAGGCGAGCTGGGCGATCGCCGCCACCGCCTCGTCGTCGAGCTCGACGCCCGTGCCGCCCAGGCCGCGCTCGGGATCGGCGAGCGCGCGGCGGATCAGCGCCGCGAGGTCCTCCGGCGACAGCGGCTCCAGCACCACCACCCGGCAGCGGGAGAGGAGCGCCGCGTTGACCTCGAACGAAGGGATCTCCGTCGTCGCCCCGACGAGCACGATGTCGCCGCGCTCGACGTAGGGCAGGAAGGCGTCCTGCTGGGCGCGGTTGAAGCGGTGGATCTCGTCGACGAAGACCAGCGTGCGCTGCCCGCTCCGCCTGAGCCGCGCCGCCTCCGCCATCAGCTCCTTGACCTCCTTGATCCCCGAGGTCACCGCCGAGAACGGCACGAACCGCGCCCGCGTCTCCCGCGCGATGATCCGCGCCAGCGTCGTCTTCCCGCTCCCCGGCGGCCCCCAGAAGAGCAGCGACGGCACCCGATCCGCCGCGATCGCCCGCGCCAGGAAGCCCTCCGGCCCGACCACCTCCCGCTGGCCGACCACCTCGGCGAGCGAGCGCGGGCGGAGGCGCTCGGCGAGCGGGGTGGAGGCGTCGGGAGCGTCGTCGTCGCCGGAGGCGGCGGGGAGCTGGTCGTCGAAGAGGCTCATCGCGGGGCTGAGCAGTCTAGCGCCGTGATACCTTGCCCTCCCCGGCCCGCCGTCCGGCGCGGCCGATCCCCCGCCGCGCGCCGCGCGGCCACTCCAGGAGCGACGGCATGACGATCACCGTGACCCTCATCCCCGGCGACGGCATCGGGCCGGAGGTCTCGGGCGCCACCGTGCGGGTGCTGGGCGCCGCCGGGGCGGACATCGAGTGGGACAGCCATCTCGCCGGCAGCGAGGCGCTGGCGCGGCACGGCGACACCATCCCGCCGGGGCTCCTCGACTCCATCCAGCGCAACAAGGTGGCGCTCAAGGGCCCGGTGACGACGCCGGTCGGCAAGGGCTTCCGCTCGGTCAACGTGCAGCTCCGGAAGACGCTCGAGCTCTACGCCAACCTGCGGCCGTGCAAGAGCCTGCCGGCGATCCCCGGCCGCTTCGAGGGCGTCGACCTGGTGATCGTGCGCGAGAACACCGAGGGCCTCTACAGCGGCCTCGAGCACGAGGTGATCCCCGGCGTCGTCGAGAGCCTCAAGATCATCACCGAGAAGGCTTCCACGCGCATCGCCCGCTTCGCCTTCGAGTACGCCCGGAAGTACGGCCGCAAGCGGGTGACCGCCGTCCACAAGGCGAACATCATGAAGCTGTCGGACGGCCTCTTCCTCGACTGCTTCCGCAAGGTGGCCGCCGAGTACCCCGACCTCGAGACCGACGACCGCATCATCGACAACCTCTGCATGCAGCTCGTAACCCGCCCCGAGGACTACGACGTGCTGGTCCTCGAGAACCTCTACGGCGACATCGTCAGCGACCTCGCCGCCGGCCTGGTCGGCGGCCTGGGCGTCGCCCCCGGCGCCAACATCGGCGAGGGAGTGGCGATGTTCGAGGCGGTCCACGGCTCGGCGCCCGACATCGCGGGGCTGGACCTGGCGAACCCGATCGCGATGATGCGCTCGGCGATCCTGATGCTGCGGTGGCTCGACAAGCCGGAGGTGGCGGACCGGCTGGGGAAGGCAATCCGCAGGGTGTTCGTGGATCAGGGGATCAGGACGCGGGACCTGGGGGGGCAGGCGTCGACGAGCGAGTTTACGGAGGCGGTGGTACGGGCGCTGGACTGACCGTGCGGCCCGGGCGCGTCCTCACGCGAACGCGGCGTCGGGTAGGCCGCCCCACGGCGGGTGCGTCGCCCCTGAAAACGGGAAAATCCGTCCTCGGACGAACCGGTCTCACGGTCCCGCCGCGCGTGCACGCCGGCCGATCCGGCGCGCCGCCGCGGTCCCCGCCCCGCCCCTTGCCTTCCCCGCCCCCATCGGTAGAATGCGCGGGCCGTTTCGGATGGGACCAGCCAGACAGGGCGCGAAGGCCGTCACGCGGGACCGCGGGGGGAGCATGGCGCACGCTGTTGCCGACATCGATCCGGTCGAGACCCGGCCGCTGCTCGTCGAGGGGGATCCCGGCTTCCACGGGATCACTCAGGCGGTGGCGCGGCCGGTGGAGACGAAGCCGCCGGCGGGGTGGTACGTCGCGCTCGGTTTCTCGCTCGTCGGGCTGACCTGCCTGGCGGTGGCGATCTCGTGGCTGTTCTGGGAGGGGATCGGCATCTGGGGCAACCAGATCCCGGTCGCCTGGGCCTGGGACATCACCAACTTCGTCTTCTGGGTCGGCATCGGGCACGCGGGGACGCTGATCTCCGCCGTCCTCTTCCTCTTCCGGCAGCGCTGGCGCACCTCGATCAACCGCGCCGCCGAGGCGATGACGCTCTTCGCCGTCGCCTGCGCGCTGATCTTCCCCACCATCCACACCGGCCGGCCGTGGCTCGACTACTGGATGCTGCCGGTGCCGAACCAGATGTCGCTGTGGCCGCAGTTCCGCTCGCCTCTCATGTGGGACGTCTTCGCGGTGTCGATCTACGGGCTGGTGTCGCTCCTCTTCTGGTACGTGGGGCTGATCCCGGACCTGGCGACGATGCGCGACCGGGCGACGACGCGGGCGCGGCAGATGGCGTACGGGATCTTCGCGCTCGGCTGGCGGGGGTCGCAGCGGCACTGGTACCACTACGAGAAGGCGTACCTGCTGCTCGCCGGGCTGGCGACGCCGCTGGTGCTCTCGGTCCACTCGGTGGTGTCGTTCGACTTCGCGGTGTCGCAGCTCCCCGGCTGGCACACCACGATCTTCCCGCCCTACTTCGTCGCGGGCGCCATCTTCTCGGGCATGGCGATGGTGATCACGCTGATGGTGATCTGCCGCGTCGCCTTCGGGCTGACCCACATCATCACCAAGCTCCACTTCGAGCGCATGGCGCGGCTGATCCTGCTCACCGGCTCGATCGTCGGCTACGCCTACGGCATCGAGTTCTTCATCGCCTGGTTCTCGGGCAACACGTTCGAGCGCTTCACCTTCGTCAACCGCGCCTTCGGGCCCTACGCCTGGGCGTACTGGACGATGGTCTCCTGCAACGTGTTCCTGCCGCAGATCTTCTGGTCGAAGCGGATGCGCACCTCGATCCCGGTGCTCTTCGTGGCGTCGCTCTTCATCAACGTCGGCATGTGGTTCGAGCGCTTCGTGATCATCGTCACCTCGCTCCACCGCGACTTCGTGCCGTCGTCGTGGGACTACTTCGTGCCCACGCTGTGGGACGCGCTGACGCTCGTCGGCAGCTTCGGCCTCTTCTTCACGCTCTTCTGCCTCTTCGTCCGCTTCCTGCCGATGGTGGCGATGTCGGAGCTCAAGGCGGTGCTGCCCCAGGCGCATCCGCACGGGATGGCGCCGGACGCCCGACCCGAGAAGCCCTTGCCGCGCGAGGCCGACGCCCGCGGCGGGCGGCCCGCGTTGGGCGACGGCGGGGAGGTGCCGGCGTGAGGCTCCGCCTTCCCACCCCGCCCTGGAAGCGCCCGGACCGCCCGCGGCCGTCCTGGCTGGTCGCCCGCTTCGCCGGCCCCGACGAGCTCCTCGCCGCCGCCGCCGCCTTCCGCGACGCCGGCTTCACCGAGTGGGACGCCCACAGCCCCTTCCCCGTCCACGGCATGGAGAAGGCGATGGGGATCCGCGCCTCGAAGGTGCCGCTCTTCGTGCTGGCGCTCGGCCTGGCCGGCGCCGCGGGCGGCATGCTGCTCCAGTGGTGGACGATGGCGGTCGACTACCCGCTGGTGATCTCCGGCAAGCCGCTCTTCTCGTGGCCGGCGTTCGTGCCGATCATGTTCGAGTGCGGGGTGCTCGGCGGGGCGCTCGGGGCGGTCGGCGGCCTCCTCTTCGAGGCGCGGCTGCCGCGCCACCACCACCCGGTTTTCTATGCCCCCGGCTTCGCGCGCGCCTCCGACGACGGGTTCTTCCTCTCCGTCGCCTCGTCGGACCCGCGCTTCGAGGCCGGCGCCACCGCGCGGCTCCTCCGCCGGCTCGGCGCCGGCGAGGTCGAGACGGTGGCGCCGGACGGCACTCCGGGCTACGCGCCCCTGGAGGCTCGCTGATGGGCGGTCACCCGCACCACGCTCCCCCGCCGTCGGCCACCGAGGTGACCCTGCCGAAGCGGCACCCGCTGGCCCGCCTGGTGTGGCCGGCGGCGATCGCGGGGGTGGTGCTCGTCGCCGCGGTCGCCTTCCTCGCCGGCGGCGATCCGCAGCGGGTGTGGGGCGGCTATCTCGTCGCCTACCTCTACTTCCTCACCCTGTCGTTGGGCGGGCTCTTCTTCGTGCTGGCGCTCCACGCCTGCCGCGCCGGCTGGGGGGTGGTGGTGCGCCGGCTCGCCGAGCACCTGGCGGCCACGCTGCCGGTCTTCGCGCTCCTCTTCGTGCCGCTGGCGTTCGCGGCGCCGCACCTCTTCTCCTGGTTCTCGCCCGAGGCGCGGCAGGCCGACCACCTGCTGTCGCTCAAGGCGCCGTACCTCGACCCCGGGTTCTTCTGGGCGCGGGCGGCGGTCTACCTCGTCGCCTGGTCGCTCCTCGGCTGGTGGTTCCGGCGCGCCTCGCTGGCCCAGGACGCCTCGGGCGAGCCGCGGGCGACGCGGCGGATGCAGACGGTGGCGGCGCCGGCGATCGTGGTCTACGCGCTGACCTTCACCTTCGCCGCCTTCGACTGGGTGATGTCGCTCGATCCGCACTGGTACTCGACGATCTTCGGCGTCTACCTGTTCGCCGGCGCCGCGGTGGGGGTGTGCGCCGTGCTGTCGCTCGCCGCGATGTGGCTCGAGCGGCCGGCCGGCGGCGCCCGCGGCCCGCTCGCCGGGCTGGTGACGATCGAGCACTACCACGACCTCGGCAAGCTCCTCCTCGCCTTCGTCGTCTTCTGGGCCTACGTCGCCTTCTCCCAGTTCATGCTGATCTGGTACGGCAACATCCCGGAAGAGACGCTGTGGTTCTTCCACCGCTGGGAGCACGGCTGGAAGCCGGTGTCGATCGCGCTCGCCGTGGGCCACTTCGGGCTGCCGTTCTTCGTGCTGCTGCTGCGCGTGGTCAAGCGCCGGCGGCCGCTCCTCGCCGCGATCTCGGTGTGGATGCTCGTGGTCCACTACCTCGACCTCTACTGGCTGATCGTGCCCGCGCTGTCGCCCGAGTCGCCGGCGCCGCGGCTCGCCGACCTCGTCGCCTTCGCCGGCGTCGGGGCGGTGTGGCTGGCGGCGTGGGGCTGGCTCCTCGCCGGCCGCGCCGCCGTGCCGGTCGCCGACCCGCGGCTCGCCGAGTCGCTGTCCTTCGAGAACGCCTAGAGCCCGACGATGGACGCCCTCGCCGCATCGAGACCCTGCACGGAGGAGGCGAGAGCCGTGTAGTCTGCCGTCCGCGCCGGCGTTTCCGACGCATCCGATCCCACCTCGAGCGCGCGGCCCGCCGGGCCGCCCTCGGGAGAGACACGCTGAGACGAGTCGAAAGGAGAAGCACCCGATGATCGACATCCGCGAGCCCCACGCTCTCGCTCACCGCTGGGCCGTCGCGCTCCTGGCCGCGGCCGCCCTGGCCGGTTTCGCCGCCTGCGGCGGCGGCGAGGACACCGCCGCGCCGCCGGAAGACGGCACCGCCGCCCCCGCCGGCGAGACCGCCGCCGCCCCCGAGCCGGCCGGCGAGCCGGGCAACCCCGCCGTCGAGGGGATGGGCGACGGCACCGCCACCGTCTCCGGCACCGTCACCTACGTGGGCGACGTCCCCGCCCTCCGCCCGATCACGATGGACGCCGACCCGCAGTGCGCCTCGAAGCACTCCGGCGAAGTGCCCAACCAGGTGCTGGCGCTCGGCGACGGCAACACGATGGGCAACGTCTTCGTCCGCGTCTCGAGCGGTCTGCCCGAGAAGCAGTGGGAGCCGCCCAGCCAGCCGGCGGTGATCGACCAGGAGGGCTGCATCTACCAACCGCACGTGATGGGGGTGATGGCCGGCCAGACGCTGCGCTTCCTCAACTCCGACGAGCTGCTGCACAACGTCCACGGCCTGCCGGAGCAGAACCGCGAGTTCAACCAGGCGATGCCGCCAACGGTGACCCAGAGCGACGTCACCGGCCTCGAGCAGCCGGAGCCGCTGTTCCCGGTGAAGTGCGACGTCCACCCGTGGATGCAGTCGTACGTGGCGGTGATGAGCCACCCGTACTTCGACGTCACCGCCGAGGACGGCCGGTTCACCCTCTCCAACCTGCCGGCCGGCACCTACGAGATCGAGGCCTGGCACGAGCGGCTGGGCACGCGGACGGCGACCGTCACCGTCGAGGACGGCGGCACCGCCACCACCGACTTCAGCTTCGCGCCGCCGCAGTCGTAACCGCAGGACCGGCAGGGGGACCACGCCCATGGCACAGCCCGGCACCGCCGAACGCGAAGAGCGCCACGACGACCACTCCGCCGCGCACGAGGCCGATCACCAGCTCGGCTTCTGGCGGCGGGTGGTCTTCTCCGTCGACCACAAGGTGATCGGCATCCAGTACACGGTCACCTCGCTCTTCTTCCTGTTGTTCGGCTTCAGCTTGATGATGCTCGCCCGCTGGCAGCTCGCCAACCCGGGCGAGGCGCTGCCGGTGATCGGCGCGCTGTTCGGCGCCAGCCGCATGCCGGGCGGCGTCATGCTGCCCGAGTTCTACAACCAGCTCGGCGCCATGCACGGCACGATCATGGTGTTCATGGGCGTCGTCCCGCTGGCCGTCGGCGGCTTCGGAAACTTCGTGGTGCCGCTCCAGATCGGCGCCCCGGACATGGCCTTCCCGCGGCTGAACATGGCGAGCTACCACGCCTACTTCTGGGGCGGCGTGATCATGCTCGCCAGCTTCTTCGTGCCGGGGGGCGCGGCGCAGAGCGGCTGGACCTCCTACCCGCCGCTGTCGGACATCGCGCCCACCGGCCAGACGGTGTGGCTGGTCGGCATGATCTTCCTGATCACCTCGTCGCTCCTGGGCTCGATCAACTTCATCGTGACCATCATCCAGCTCCGGGCGCCGGGGCTGACCTTCTTCCGGCTGCCCTTCTTCGTCTGGGCGCAGTTCGTCACCGCGTTCCTCCTGCTCCTCGCCTTCCCGCCGCTCGAGGCCGCGAGCTTCATGCAGCTCATGGATCGGGTGGCGGGGACGAGCTTCTTCCTGCCCTCGGGGCTGGTGGTCACCGGCCAGGCGCTCGAGGTGTCGGGCGGCGGTAGCCCGATCCTCTGGCAGCACCTCTTCTGGTTCCTCGCCCATCCGGAGGTCTACGTGCTGATCCTGCCGGCGATGGGCATCATCGCCGAGGTGATCGCCAACAACACCCGGAAGCCGCTCTGGGGCTACAAGGCGCTCGTCTACTCGGTGGTCGGCATCGGCTTCCTGTCGTTCGTGGTGTGGGCGCACCACATGTTCCTCACCGGCATGGGCACGGTGATGAACGCCTTCTTCCAGACCACCACGATGATCATCTCGATCCCCTCGGTGATCATCCTGACGGCGCTCATCCTGTCGTTGTGGGGCGCCTCGATGCGCTTCAACACGCCGATGCTCTTCGCGCTCGCCTTCCTGCCGATGTTCGGCATCGGCGGGCTGACCGGGCTGCCGCTCGGCCTCTCGGCGGCGGACATCCACCTCCACGACACCAACTACGTCATCGGCCACTTCCACTACGTGGTGGCGCCTGGGACGATCTTCGCGCTGTTCGCCGGCATCTACTACTGGTTCCCCAAGGCGACCGGCCGGCGGATGAGCGAGACGCTCGGCAAGCTCCACTTCTGGCCCAGCCTCCTGTTCATGAACGGCATCTTCTTCCCGATGCTGATCCAGGGGATGGCCGGGATGCAGCGGCGCCTCTACGACGGCGGCGCCTCCTACTCGCACGCCCAGGACGTGCTGTGGTGGAACGACGTGATGTCGTGGTCGGCCTGGGGGCTCGGGCTCACCCAGGTCTTCTTCATCGTCAACTTCTTCTGGAGCCTGAAGAAGGGCGCCCCGGCGGCGGCCAACGAGTGGCAGGCGACGACGCTCGAGTGGTCGGCGGCGCCGTCGCCGCCGCCGCACGGCAACTTCGCCGTCCAGCCGGTGGTCTACCGCGGCCCCTACGAGTACAGCGTGCCGGGGATGGAGCGCGACTACCTGCCGCAGGACGACCCGTCCGAGACCGCGGCCGACACCGGGAGCGGCCACGGCCTGCCCGACCCGGTGCCGGCGGAGTAAGGAGCCCCAGCGATGACCACCGCCGCCATCCCCTACACCGTCGAGCCGCGGCCGGACACCGGGCTCAACAACGTCAAGCTCGGCATCTGGCTCTTCCTCGCCTCCGAGGTGATGCTCTTCGGGGCGCTCTTCGCGAGCTACATCCTGCTCCGCGTCGGAGCCCCGCCGGGCACTTGGCCGGAGGGGGCGACGATCCTCAACGTCCCGCTGGCCACCCTCAACACCGCGGTGCTGATCAGCTCCTCGGTGACCATGGTGATGGCCTGGGCGTCGTGCATGAAGCGCGACCTCGGCAAGTTCCGCCTCTACATGGGTCTCACCGTGCTCTGCGGGGTGGGCTTCCTGATCATCAAGGCGATCGAGTACGGCGCCAAGTTCCAGCACCACCTGCTGCCGTCGACCAACACCTTCCTCGCCATCTACTTCACGCTGACCGGCCTCCACGCGCTCCACGTCATCGGCGGCATGGCGGTCAACGCCTGGTTCTGGGGGCCGGGGTCGAAGATGTGGCACACCGCCCACCAGCAGTTCACCAACCGGGTGGAGACGGCGGGGCTGTTCTGGCACTTCGTCGACCTGGTGTGGATCTTCCTCTTCCCCATCCTCTACCTGCTGTGAGAAGGGAGCGGCCATGAGCGAGCAGCACGCCGTCGACCACGGCGCCCACCACGACCACGCCGACGTCGACC
The DNA here is from genome assembly GCA_036259515.1 of Thermoanaerobaculia bacterium. GTDB lineage: Bacteria > Acidobacteriota > Thermoanaerobaculia > Multivoradales > JBCCEF01 > DATABP01. The sequence goes on from DATABP010000529.1 coordinate 11,650, forward strand.
GCCACGTGCGGGTGTACGTCCTGGTCTTCGTGGCGCTCCTGGTGCTGACCGTGGTCACCGTGGCGATCTCCTACCTCGACCTGCCGACCGGGCCGGCGGTGGCGCTGGCGCTCTTCGTGGCGCTGGTCAAGGGATCACTGGTCGCCTGCTTCTTCATGCACCTGATCTCGGAGAAGAAGCTGATCCTGTGGGTGCTGGCGCTGACCGTGTTCATGTTCCTGGGGGTGCTGCTCGGCCCCTGGATCACCGACCTCGACCAGGTCAAGCTGTTCGGGACGTGAGGAGGCGGTCCGCCACCGATGTCGCTCAAGGCGTTCCACGTCGTCTTCATCGCCGCCGCGCTGCTGCTCTCGGCGTGGACGGCGTGGTGGTCGTGGGGGCGCTGGGCGGCCGGCGACGGCGGCGGCTGGCTGGCGCTGGCGGCGGCCTGTGGGGCGGCGGTGGTGGGGCTGGTCGCGTACGGCGCCTGGTTCCTCAAGAAGACGCGGGGAGTGAGCTACCTGTGAGGACGGAGACGGAGAGGATCGCGACGAGCTGGCGGGCGGCGCGGCGGCCGGTGGCTCCGGGCTGGGGCGCCTTCGCGGCGCTGGCGCTGGCCACCCTCTGGGCGGCGCCGGCGCTCGCCTGCCCGGTGTGCTACGGCGAGGCCTCGGGCGAGGTGATCGAGGGCACCCGCTGGTCGATCGCCTTCCTGGGCGGCCTCGTCTACCTGGTGCTCTTCGGGGGCGTGGGGATGGTGTTCGTGGCGCGCAAGCGGGCGCTGGCCAAGGGCGAGCCGCGGCACGGCCTCCACCTGGTCACCGGAGCGGAAGCGGCCGGCGCCGCCGCCGGCGAGCGTGGGATCGACGACGAAGACGACGAGGAGACGAGCGAGCGATGACCGTGCTGACCTTCCCCGGACTGCCGGAGCTGGCCTCCGCCCACGGCGGCGAGCTCGACGCCCTGATCGGCTACGTCCACTGGCTGATGTTCGCCCTCTTCTTCGCCTGGGGAGCGTTCTTCCTCTTCCTCCTGGTGCGCTTCCGCAAGAAGCGCAACCCGCGCGCCGACTACTACGGCCTGCGCACCCACGCCACGAGCTACGCCGAGATCGGCGTCGCCCTCGCCGAGGCGATCCTGCTCGTCGGCTTCTCGATCCCCTTGTGGTCGGCGCGCGTCGACGCCCTGCCGCCCGAGGACGAGGCGGTGGTCGCGCGCGTCATCGCCGAGCAGTTCGCCTGGAACGTCCACTACCCCGGCGCCGACGGCCTCTTCGGCACCACCCGCGTCGAGCTCGTCGACTCGCAGACCAACCCGATCGGCCTCGACAACGCCGACCCCGCCGCGGCCGACGACGTGGTCACCCTGAACCAGCTCCACCTCCCGGTCGACCGTCCGGCGATCCTCCACCTCTCCGCCAAGGACGTCATCCACAGCCTCGGCGTCCCCGAGATGCGGATCAAGCAGGACGCCATCCCCGGCCTGACCATCCCGGTGTGGTTCACCCCCACGATGACCACCGCCGAGCTGCGCGAAGCGACCGGCCGCGCCGACGCCCAGTACGAGCTGGTGTGCAACCAGCTCTGCGGCATCGGCCACTACCGGATGAAGGGCTTCCTGACGGTGGAGACCGCGGAGGAGTTCCAGGCCTGGCTGGCCAGCCAGGCGCCGGCGGAGGGGGCGGGGGACGGGTTCTGGGGGTAGGAGCGGCGCGCGGTCGCTATGATCCGGCCGTGAACGCCACGGCGATCGAGCCCCGGCTTCGCGACCTGTTCGCCGCCGACCCCCACGGCGCGGCGGCGGTCTACCTCTTCGGCAGCACCGCGCGCGGCACTCGGCGGCTAGACAGCGACGTCGACCTCGGCGTGCTCTTCGCCAGCGAGGCGCCCCCGCCGCTGGCTGCCCTCGACCTCGAAGACCGGCTGGAGCGCGCCCTCGGCCTGCCGGTCCAGCTCGTCGTCCTCGACCGCGCCCCGGCCGACCTCGTCCACCGCGTCCTCCGCGACGGGGTCCTGATCCTCGACCGCGACCGCTCCCGCCGTATCCGCTTCGAGGTCCGCGCCCGCCAGGAGTACTTCGACCTCCTCCCCGTCCTCCGCCGCTACCGCCGCCTGCCGGAGCACCCGGCATGACCGACGCCGAGCTGGTCGCCAAGAAGCTCGCCCAGATCGAGACCTACGTCCGCGAGCTGCGCGACCTCGCCCGCCCCGAGCGCCTGGAGCACGACCTTCGCGAGCAGCGCTTCGTCCTCCACACCCTTCAGCTCGCCGTCCAGGCCACCCTCGACACCGCCTCGCACAGAGACCCGTCGGACGGCGCCTCACACCCACGGCCGCTCCGCCAGCACCGCCAGGAACGCCGTCACCACCTTCGGATCGAACTGCCGCCCCGCCTCCCGGCCGAGCTCGTGCGCCGCTTCCGCCGCCGAGCGCCCCGGACGGTAC
>DATABP010000530.1:0-3185 GCA_036259515.1 Thermoanaerobaculia bacterium
CCCGGCTCCCGGGTCGGACCGCCCCAGGCGTGGCACCGACGTCTCTACCCGCCCTCCTCCACCTCCTCCGCCGCCTGCCGGGCCGCCGCCGCCTCCGCGCTCTCCGGCTCCTCCGGCCGCTCGCCGCGCGACAGCGCCACCGCCGCCGCGATGTGCGAGAAGTGCGACAGCCCCTGCGGGTAGTTGCCGAGCAGCTCCCCGTCCGCGGTGACCTCCTCGGCGAAGAGGCCGAGGTCGTTGGCCAGCCCCGAGGCGTGGTCGAAGATCTCCCGCGCCTCCTCGCTCCGGCCCTGGAGCGCCAGGCACTCGACCAGCCAGAAGGTGCAGGCGAGGAAGTACCCCTCCGTGCCCTCCAGCCCGTCCGGCGCCGTGTAGCGCAGCACCAGCCCGGCGTCGCTCGCCAGCTCGTCCCGCACCCGGTCGACGGTGGCGATCATCCGCGGGTCGTCGTAGGCGACGAAGTCGAGCCGCGGCAGGAGCAGGAGCGCGGCGTCGACGTCGTCCGAGCCGTAGGCGCGCCGGAAGCTGCCGCTCGCGGGGTCGACCCCCTCGCGCTCGATCTCGGCGCGCATCTCCTCGGCCACCTGCCGCCAGCGCTCCACCGGGCCGTCGATCTCGCAGCGCTCGGCGATGCGCAGCGCGCGGTCCACCACCGCCCAGCAGCTCACCTTGGAGTGGACGAAGTGGTGGTCGTCGTCGCGCACCTCCCAGATGCCGCGGTCCGGCTGGCGCCACAGGCGGGTGACCTCGTCGACCACGTCGCGCAGGAAGCGCCAGTAGTCGGGGTCCGGCGGCTCGCCGCGCTGGGCGGCGCGCCAGGCGAGCTCGAGCAGCGAGCCGTGGGCGTCGAGCTGCACCTGGCGGTAGGCGTCGTTGCCGATGCGCACCGGGGCCGAGCCGCGGTAGCCCTCCAGGAAGTCGAGCTCGATCTCCGGCAGCAGGTGCTCGCCGCCCAGGCCGTACATCGGCTGGATCTCGGTCGTCGAGCCGGCGGTGGTGCGCTCCATGAAGCGGCGGAAGGCCTCCGCCTCGCGGTCGAAGCCGAGCTTGCCGAGCGACGCGAGCGCGAAGGAGGAGTCGCGGATCCACGAGAAGCGGTAGTCCCAGTTGCGGCCGCCGCCGATCGTCTCCGGGAGCGACGTGGTCACCGCCGCGGCGATGGCGCCGGTGGGCGCGCTGACCAGCCCGCGCACCACCATCGCCGAGCGCAGCACGCGGGGGTCGTCGGCGGCCTCGCGCCGGGCGCCGGCGGCCCAGCGCCGCCACCAGGCCAGCGTCACCTCCAGCCGGCGGTCGATCTCCTCGATCGTCACCCGCTGCGGCAGCACCGGGTGGACGTGGTGCGGCTCGGTGTACTCCACCGAGACGCGGCAGCGCTGCCCGGCGGCGACGCGGCAGCGGCCGACGATCGCGTCCTCGTCGGCGATCTCCAGGTCGAGGTCGGAAACGACGACGATCCCCGAGTCGCCGCCGATCGCGGTCAGCGCGCCGCCGCCGTGGCGGCGCATCCACGGCTGGGTGGAGCCGTAGTCGAAGCGGGGCGCCAGCCGCACCTCGATCTCGACCTCGCCCTCGACGCCCTCGATCGTCCTCAGGATCTGCCGGTGCGGCTGGTGGCGCCCGCCGGAGCGCATCGCCATCGCGTCGATCAGCCGGGCCGAGCCGCCCTCGGCCTCGAAGACGGTCTCGAGCACCAGCGACGAGTCGAGATACCGGCGGCGGGCGGTGAAGCGCCCGGCGGGCGCGATCGAGAAGTAGCCGCCGCGCCGCCAGTCGAGGAGCCGGGCGAAGATCGCGTCGCCGTCGATGCGCGGCATCGCGCACCAGTCGATCGAGCCGGCGGAGGACACCAGCGCCGCCGAGTGGCAGTCGGACAGGAAGGCGTAGTCGCCGATCGGCGGGTACTCGGCGCCGTCGGCGTCGGGCCGCGGCGCGAGCCCGCCGGCCGGCGGCCCGGCGGTGGTCTTGGGGCGGTCCTCGTCGCGCCCGACGCGGTCGCGGCGGCTCTTCCGGCTCACGCCGCCCGGCGATGCAAGACGCTCACCGCCGGCGGCCGGATCCTCAGCGCTCGGCCGCGCCGTCCGCCCCGGCCCGGTCGCCCAGGCAGAACGGCAGCGCCATCACGAACAGCACCAGCCGCTGCACCTCGGTATCGCCCCAGTTGTGCTCGAAGAGGCCGGCGAGGTTGAAGGCGACCAGCGCCAGGAGGCACCCCAGCCAGAGGTCCCGCCGCGGCCCGGCGCGGCCGCCCTCGCGCCGGTAGCCGCGCCAGGCGGCGGCGAGCGAGAGCCCCATCAGCAGCAGGTAGGCGGCGAGGCCGGGCAGGCCGCGCTCGGCGGCGGTCTGGAGGAACGAGTTGTGGAGGTGCGGCGTCTCGTAGCGCGGCGCGGTCGGCGAGCGGTAGATCGGGTAGCGCTCCTCGACCATCTCGGGGCCCAGCCCGGTCAGCGGCCGCTCGGCGATCATCCGCAGCCCCGCCTCGACCATGCACAGGCGGTCGTAGTTCGAGCGGTCGGAGAGGTCGAAGATCGACCACGCGCGCCCGAGCACCGGCACCGGCGCCAGCACCACGAAGGCGACCGCCGCCGGCAGCGCCCAGAGCAGGCGCCGGGGCGCCGCGATCGCCGCCGCGGCGACCAGCGCGCCGCCCAGCGCCACCCAGGCGCTCCGCGTCAGGCTGCCGAAGAGCGCCACGTTGATCGCCAGGAGCGCCAGGAGCCGCCAGGCGAGCGCCGGCCAGCGGCGGCGGTGACGGTGGTGCCGCAGGTGGCGGCCGGCGAAGAGCTGCGCCGCGAGCAGGAGATCGCAGACCAGCAGGAACCCGGAGAAGGTCATCCAGTGCGAGAACGGCCCGCGGATGCGGCGGTCGAGCCCGCCGTAGTCGCCGAGGTACTGCGCCAGCCCCCACAGCGCGACGAGGCCGCCGACGGCGATCATCCCGTCGACCACCCGCCGCACGTCGCGCTCCCCGCGCACCAGGCGCGGCGCCAGCACGAGGGTGGCGAGGGTGAAGATCTCGCTCGCCGCCCGCAGGCTGACCTCCGGCCGGTAGCTCGCCGCCATCGAGACGACCAGCACCAGGAGGTAGAAGCCGACGGCGACGTCGAGCGGGCGGAGGGCGCGGCGCCGGGCGGCGGCGCGGGCGGCCGCCTCCTCCGGATCGGCGGCGGCCCGCCGCTCGACGT
>DATABP010000531.1:0-4322 GCA_036259515.1 Thermoanaerobaculia bacterium
CGGAGACGGTCGTCGGACAGGCACGGCCGCGAGGAGGACGCCGGTGACGGCACGACTGAGCGACCCCGAGATCGACCGGCTGGTGGCGGTGCTCAACGAGCAGCGCGGCGGCGGCGCGGCGGCCGCCGCGGCCGGGGCGGAGGAGAGCCCCTTCGAGCCGGCGGCCGAGGAGGAGGACGGCGCCGGGTGGGAGGCCGCGGCCACCGACGCGTCGATCGCGCCGCCCCGCCGCCCTCCGCACCGGGCCGCCATTCCCGCCGCCACCCCGCCCCCCTTCGCCCTCGCCGCCGTCGATCCCGCGCTCGGCCGCGTCCCCGCCGAGGGCCGGCTGGGCCGGCTGCTGGCGCGGCTGGCCGAGGTCGGCGCCACCGACCTCCTGCTGGTGCCCGGTCAGCCGCCGGTGGTCCGCCGCTCGGGGCGGCTGGAGCGCACCGACGGCGAGCCGCTCGCCGACGACGGCGTCGGGCCGCTCTTCGCGCCGCACCTGGGCGACCGCGCGCGCCGCCAGCTCGGCGAGCACGGCGCCGCCGACTTCTCGCTGCGGCTCGCCGGCGACGCCGCCGGGCGCTTCCGGGTCAACCTCCACCGCCAGGGCGGGAAGCTCGCCGCCGCGGTGCGCGCGCTGCCGCGCGAGGTGCCGTCGCTCGCCGAGCTCCACCTGCCGGCGAGCCTCGCCGAGCTGGTGCGGCCGGCGCGCGGGCTGGTGCTCCTCGCCGGCCCCACCGGCGCCGGCAAGTCGACGACCATCGCCGCCCTGGTCGGCGAGATCGTGCGCACCCGCGCCGTCCACGTGATCACCATCGAGGAGCCGGTGGAGTACGAGCACCGCTCCCGGCAGGCGGTGGTCGAGCAGGTCGAGGTCGGCCGCGACGCGCCGTCGTTCGCCGCCGCCCTGCGCGCCGCGCTGCGCCAGGACCCGGACGTCATCGTGCTCGGCGAGATGCGCGACCTCGACACCATGGCGATCGCGCTGACCGCCGCCGAGACCGGCCACCTGGTGCTGTCGTCGCTCCACGCCAACGACGTGGTGCAGGCGGTCCACCGGGTGGTCGACGTCTTCCCGCCGGCGCAGCAGGCGCAGGTGCGGCACCAGCTCTCGCTGGCGCTGTCGGCGATCGTGGCGCAGCAGCTCGTGCCGGTGGGCGGCGGGGTGTCGCGGCTGCCGGCGGTCGAGGTGCTGGTCGCCACGCCGGCGGTGCGCCACCTCCTGCGCGGCGGCGAGCTGGCGAAGCTCTACAACGAGCTGACGCTCGGCAAGCGCCACGGCATGGTGTCGCTCGAGGAGTCGCTGGCGAGGCTGGTCGCCGAGGGCCTCCTCGAGCCCGAGGAGGCGCGGCTCAGGGCGACCCGGCCGGACGAGCTGGCGAGCCTGCTGACCGGGAGCCCCGTCGGGACGGGGCGGTGAGGCGGGTTACGGAAGACCGGTGAAGAAGCGATCCCACCGCGGCGCGTAGCTCTCCTCGGGATCGAGCGAGACGACCACCGCCAGCGCCTCGCCGACGATCAGCTCGCGGTCGACGAAGCCGAAGACGCGCGAGTCGCGGCTGTTGTCGCGGTTGTCGCCCATCACGAAGTAGCTCTCGGGCGGCACCACCAGCGGGCCGTAGTTGGGCATCAGGCGGTGGAGCGGCTTCCAGGTCACCGGGTGGCTGCGCTCGCCGATCTGCTCCCACACCACCAGCTCGCCGCGCTCGCCCTGGAGGCCCAGGGCGTCGCGGTCGTCGGAGAGGAAGGGCTGGTAGTCCGCCTCCTCGCCGTTGATGTAGAGGTGGCCGCTCGAGATCGCCAGCTTGTCGCCGGGGAGGCCGACGACGCGCTTGACCAGCCGCTTGCCGTCGGCCGGCGAGTAGAGCACCACCACGTCGCCGCGCTCCGGGGCGCCCCACTGGAGCAGCCGCACGCGGGTGAACGGCACCTTGAGGTCGTAGGCCAGCTTGTTGACGAAGATCCGCTCGCCCTCGAGGATGGTCGGGCGCATCGAGCCGGTGGGCACGTCGTTCCAGTCGGCGACCGCCGAGCGCAGCGAGCCGACGACGAGGAGCACCATCAGGAACGGCTTGACCCACTCCCGCCACAGCCGCGACCAGCGGCTGTCCGGCTTCGGGCTCTGGGCTTCGGTGCGCTCGGGGGTGGTCTGCGGTTCCGCCATCGGGGATGCGTCCTCTCGTCGACTGCAGATGCTGCGATTTCCCTCGCCCGCTTCAACGCAGCTCGGGGGGCAGCCATTCCTCGTCGCCGGGGCGGTTCGCCTCCCAGTAGGCGAGCCGTTCGCAGCGCGCCAGCTCGTAGCGGGTGCCGTCGGCGGCGGCGTAGGCGAGCAGCGGGTGCGGCGCCTCGCGGGCGAAGACGTAGCGCCGCCAGTCGTCGCCGCGCTCGAGGCGGAGCTCGACGGCGGCAACGGGCCGGCCGCCCTCGCCCGCCGCCTCGACCTCGCGCCGGGCCAGACGCCAGCGCTCCGGCGCCAGCTCCGGCAGCCGCGGCGACAGCAGCGACGGGAACACCTCGACCGCCTCCGGCGCCTCGCCGCCGACCAGCTCGCGGAGGAGCGCCGGCAGCCCGTCCTCGGGGAGGCCGCCCGGGTAGTCCTCCTCGCGGCTCCCCTGGCCGTCGAAGTAGGAGTGGGTGGCGAGGCGGCCGTCGACCAGCTCGGCGGTGGTGATGCCGCAGGCCTCGGAGCTGGTGGTCGCCATCTTGACCAGGCTGCCGCGGCGGCGGTCGAGGAAGACGCTCGCCATCTGGTGGTACTCGTAGATCCCGGTGCGCACGTCGCGCACGTGGTTGAGCTTGAGCACCTCGAAGCCGTCGTCGCGCGGCGCGTCCGCCTTGACGTCGAGCTCGGGCGCCCACGGCTCCTTGACCAGGACGAGGAGCGCGGAGCCCTGGCGCGGCGCGCCGTAGCGCGGCCAGGTCACGCGGTAGGCGCAGACCTCGGCACGGCCGTCGTCCCACAGCGGGTCGAGCCGCCAGGCGCCGTCGCCCTCCGCCGCGTCGCCGGGAGCGACGGCGGCGATCGACTCGCTGACGATCGCCCAGGCGGCGAGCGCCAGGAAGGCGGCCAGCGCGAGGCCGGCGGCGATCCGCTTGGCGGCGGCGCGGCGGCGGGGGGTGAGGCTCTCGCTCATCGTGGGCTCCGGGCGAGTCTACCGCCCCGGCGGGAACCGCTCTTGCACGATGCGGCCCCCTCGGAAGAGGTGCGCCCGGCGGCGATCGGCGCCGGCGCGCGTCGACGTCCGGTCCGATCGAGGAAGGGGAACGCCATGCGCACCCGCCGCCGCCCCACCGCCGCCGCCCTCGCCGCGGCCGCCCTGCCGCTCGCCGCACTCCTCGGCCTCCTCCTCGCCGCCGGCTGCGCCCGCGGCGGCGGCGACGAGGAGCAGGCCGCCGGCACCGAGACCTACGACGAGCGCGTCGCCGCCGAGCACGAGGGCGACCGCCCGATCCCCGGCGCCTCGACCGAGGAGACGGAGGACGTCGAGGTGACCACCCGCGAGGTGACCTACGCCACCGTCGGCGGCCGGGAGGCGACCGGCTACCTCGCCTTCCCCGCCGGCGCCGAGCTGCGCCCCGACGACCACCTCCCCGGTCTGGTGCTGATCCACGAGTGGTGGGGGCTCAACGACAACGTCGAGACGATGGCGCGGATGTTCGCCCGCCACGGGTACCAGGCGCTCGCCGTCGACCTCTACGGCGGCGAGGTGGCCGACGACCCCGAGCGCGCCCGCGCGCTGACCCAGTCGGTCGACCAGGCGGCGGCGCTCGACAACCTGCGGCAGGCGGTCGACTACCTCTCGGACGACCTGGGAGCGCCCCGGGTCGGCGTCCTCGGCTGGTGCTTCGGCGGCGGCTGGTCGCTCCAGGCGGCGCTGGCGATGCCCGACGACCTCGACGCCGCCGTCGTCTACTACGGACGCTTGGTCACCGAGCCGGCCGAGCTCGAGCCGCTTGCCGCGCCGCTCCTCGGCATCTTCGGCGGCGAGGACTCCTCCATCCCGGTCGACCAGGTGCGCCGCTTCGAGTCGGCGCTCGACGAGATGGGGAAGGATGCGGAGGTCCACGTCTACGAGGGCGCCGGCCACGCCTTCGCCAACCCCTCGGGCGACGCCTACCAGCCCGAGGCCTCGCGCGACGCCTGGGAGAAGACGCTCGCCTTCCTGGAGCAGCACCTCAAGGAGCCGGGCGGCGGGACGGGCGAGGAGGCGGAGCCCGAGCCGGTCGGCGGGGCGGCCGAGGTCTAGCGCCGAACGGCCGTCAGGGACGCCGGCCGCGACGGCTCGCGGCCGCTCGCCGGCACCGGCGGTGGGCCCTCCTCCGCCGCGCCACAC
>DATABP010000532.1:0-8142 GCA_036259515.1 Thermoanaerobaculia bacterium
CGCCGAGGCGGGCGCGGGTGCGGAGGGCGACGCCGAAGTCGATCGGCTCGGGGCCGAGGCGGCCGCCGCCGGCCTCGGCGAGGAGGAGGCCGAGCTGGCGGGTGTCGACGCGGGCGAGGACGCCGGCGCGGGGGGCCTCGATCGCCGTCTCGACGGGCGCCAGCTCGAAGCGGGGGCTCGCCAGCCAGCGCGGGTCGCCGCCCTGCGCCTCGGCCCAGCGGACGAAGACCTCGCGCGCCCGGCCGGAGGCGATCGCGTCTTCCAGCTCCGCCTCCCCCACCGGGCGGCCGACCAGCGCCGCCATCTCCACCGCGAGCGCGGAGGTCACCGCCATCAGGTCGGGCTCGCCGCGGCCCTCCAGCGCGTCGAAGGTGGCGAGGAGCTCCGCCGTGTGGCCGGCCCACTCGCCGAGCGGCTGGCTCATGTCGGTGAGGAGCGCCGAGGCCGCGCGGCCGAGGCCGCGGCAGGTCTCGACCAGCTTCTCGGACAGCCGGCGCGCCTGGGCCGGATCGGTGAGGAAGGCGCCGTTGCCGGTCTTGACGTCGAACACCAGCCCCGCCGCCCCGGTGGCGAGCTTCTTCGACAGGATCGAGCCGGTGATCAGCGGGATCGACCGGATGGTCGCCGTCTGGTCGCGGAGCGCGTAGAGGCGGCGGTCGGCGGGGGCGAGCGCCGGGGTGGAGGTGAGGATCGCCAGGCGATGACGGGCGAGGAGGCGGGCCACCGCCGGCCGCTCGTGCTCGAGGGTGAGGCCGGGGATCGCCTCCAGCTTGTCGGTGGTCCCCATCGTGTGACCGAGGCCGCGGCCGGTGACCATCACCACCGGCACGTCGCAAGCGGCGAGGAGCGGGCCGAGCACCAGCGACACGGTGTCGGCGACGCCGCCCGTCGAGTGCTTGTCGGTCAGCGTCGGGAGGTCGGCGGCGAGGTCCCAGCGCTCGCCGGAGTCGAGCATCGCCAGCGTCAGCTCGCGGACGGCGGCGGCGTCGAGGCCGTGGATCGCCACCGCCATCAGGAAGGCGCCGAGCTGGGCGTCGCTCCACGAGCCGTCGGCGGCGCCGGCCACCGCCGCGCGCACCTCGTCGGGGCGCGGCGGCCGTCCCTCGCGCAGCCGGTCGAGGACGCGGAACGGCGTCGGGATCAAGGGGAGGTCGGGAAGCCGGCGGGGAGCGCCGACGGACCGGCCGGGCCGGCCGCCTGCTGCGCCTCGACGGCGTAGGGCGACGCCGGGTACTCCTCGGCGAGCTGCCGCCAGCGGTCGAGCGCCTCCTCGTCGCGGCCCAGCTCCTCGAGCGTGCGGGCCATCTCGGCGAGCACCACGTCGCCGGGCAGCGCCCGGTCGTCGGGCGGTGCGTCGAGCATCGCGGTCAGCTCGGCGAGCACCTGCTCCCCCTGACCGGCGGCGCGGTCGAGGTGGAGCAAGTTGACGCGCACCTGGTCGGCGAGGAGGTGATCGTCGTGCTCCTCGACGAACTCGCGCCACAGCTCGCGGGCGCGGTCCGCCTCGCCCTTCTCCGCCGCGATCTGGCCGAGGTAGACGGCGGCCACGTCGGCGGCGTCGGCGAAGCGGTAGGAGGAGCGGATCTCGGCGAGCAGCTCCTCGCCGCGGGCGCGGCGGGCGGCGGCGTCGGGGAAGGTCGGGCCGCCCGCTTCGAGCGGCACGGCGCCCTCGCCGACCGGCGCGCGCAGCGCCTCGAGGGCCGCGGTCAGCTCCGCGTTCGCCTCCGCCTCCTGATGCGCCAGCCACCACCACGCGCCGGCGCCGGCGAGGATGAGCACCGCCACGCCGACGGCGATCAGCACCAGCAGGCGGGCGTGGGTCTCGACGAAGCTGCGCGACCGCCCCAGGGCCTCGACGAGCTCGTCGCGCTTCATGTCCTTGCGCGTCAGGCGCTGATTCATCGCACGTCTCTCCAGGACGACCGGTCTCTCCAGGACCGGATCGGCGCCGCCGGCGGTGCCGCGGCCGGCGCCTTGGGACAGGGGGATCGCCGCCGCGGGCGAGCGCGGCGCAACCCGCCGAAGCTAGCACACGGGCGGGGCGGGCGCGAACCCCCGCGGAGCCGCCGCGGCCCTCAGTCGGTGCCGATCTGGCGCAGCCGCCCCGCCGCCGGCTGCACCAGACAGTAGCCGTGCTCGGCCAGCCGCCGGCGCACCTCCGCCGGGTCGGCGCCCGCGAAGCCGCCTTCGAGGTCGACCTCGCCCAGCGCCTTGCCCTTGCGCTCCGCCGGCAGCGCGTCCTCGCGCTCGGGATCGACGAGCACGATCCAGGTGTGGTTCGGCGGGTAGAGGTAGCGGCGCACCTTCATCGGCCGGATCATACCGCCCTGTGGACGGTGGCAGGCTTCTTGATGCAGTCCGGCCCGGTCGATGCAGTCCGGCCCGGTTGATGCAGTCCCGGCCCGTGCATGCAGACCTTCCCCACCCCGCTTCCGGCCGAAAGGAGAGCCCGATGGAGCATCGTTCCCTTCGCCGTTCCGCCGCCGCCGTCCTCGCCCTCGCCGTCCTCGTCCCCCTCACCGCTCCCGCGGCGGCCCAGGAGGCGCCGCTGATCGTGCGCTCGCCGATCCCCACGATCTCGGTCGCCGGCACGGGCGAGGTGCGCCAGGAGCCCGACGAGGCGACCGTCCGCCTCGGCGTCACCGCCCAGGCCGAGGACGCCGCCGCCGCCCAGCGCGAGGCGAGCGAGATCGCCGCCCGCATCCTCGCCGCGGTGACCGCGCTCGGCGTCCCCGAGTCGGCGATCCAGACCTCGCGGCTGGTCCTCGACCCGGTCTACAGTCAGCCCGGTCCCGAGGAGCGCCGCGGCGACCGCCCCTACGAGCCGCGCATCGTCGCCTACCGCGCCTCGAACGTGGTGTCGGTGACGCTGGTGGATCTCGAGAAGGTGGGCCCGGTGATCGACGCCGCCGTCGAGGCCGGCGCCAACGAGGTGCAGGGCGTCGACTTCCGCCTGCGCGACGACCAGGCGGCCCACAACCAGGCGGTCGCCCGCGCCGTCGCCAACGCCCGCGCCACGGCGGCGGCGATGGCCGCCGCGCTCGGGGTCGAGCTCGGCCCGGTGCTGGAGGCCCGCGAGGGCGGCGCCCAGGTCCTCTACCCGCAGATGGACGTCCGCGCCTACCGCCTCGAGGCGATGGACATGGCCGCGCCGCCCCCGCCGCCGACCCCGGTGTCGCCCGGCGAGGTGGAGGTGAGCGCGCGGGTGGAGGTGACGTACCGCATCGCGGAGGACTGAGCAGGCGGAGGTGACCTCCGACTGGAGCGGGGCGGGGCGGGCCCGCGGCTCCCGGGGCGGTGGAGGGCCGCGCCCTCACCGCCGGTCGAGCCGTGCACTTCCCGACCGCGCGCGGCCCGATCGAGGGTGCGAGCGCCCCCACATCCGGCAGTCCACCGCGCCCGTGCCCGGGAGCCGGGGCCCGCCCCGCCCCCGCGGGCCACCGGCACTCCCCCGCCTCCACCACCCCGCCACGCACCCAACCACCCCCACCCCCGCCCACCGCGCCGCATATGATCGACCCAGGAGGTCACGCCCGTGTCCGACGCACGTCGCCGGGTGCTGGTCGTCGAGGACGACGCCGACACCCGCGCCCTCTACCGCGCCGTCCTCGAGCGCGCCGGCTGGGAGGTCGCCGAGACCGCCAGCGGCGCCGAGGCGGTGCGCCTGGCCGCCGAGGCGCCGCCGGCGGTGGCGGTGGTCGACATCTCGATCCCCGGCCTCGACGGATGGGAGACCACCCGCCGCCTCAAGGCCGGCGCGGCGACCCGCGGCGTGGCGGTCGTCGCGGTGACCGGCCACGCACTCGACGAGGACCGCCGCCGCGCCCGCGAGGTCGGCTGCGACGCCTACCTGATCAAGCCGGTCGAGCCGTCCCGGCTGCTCGCCGAGGTGACCCGGGTGGCGGGGAACGGGGAGTGAGGGAGGAGCTCCGCCTGCTGGTCGTCGCCGAGCCGGCGCTGGCCGACCGCGTCGCCGGCGTCCTGGCGGAGAGCGACGGCGGCCGCCGCTTCGACTGCGCGCGGGTGGACGGTGTCGGCGAGGCGGTCGAGCGGCTCGCCCGCGCCGAGGCCGACGCCGTGCTCCTCGCGCTGCCCGGCCGCGGTGAAGGGGTGATGCCGCTCGTCGAGCTGCGCGCCGGGGCGCCCGAGGTGCCGGTGGTGGTGCTCGCCGCGGCCGACGACGAGCCGCTGGCGGTCAAGGCGGTGCAGCTCGGGGCGACCGACTACCTGGTCGTCGAGCAGCTCTACGGCACCCTCCTCGCCCGCTGCGTGCAGCACGCGGTGGAGCGCGAGCGGGTGCGCGCCCGGCTCCAGCGCTACCAGGAGGAGTGGCCTCCGTCGCTCCGCCCGGCGGCCGACGGCGAGGGCCGCGTCGCGCCGCTCCGCACCGCGCTGCCGGCGAGCTTCGCCGAGCTGGTCGAGGACTACGGTCGTATGCTCGACGAAGCGGTCGAGCAGGTGCTCTACCGGGTGCGGCGTCCGACCGACGAGTCGATCCGCGAACTCGCCCGCCGCATCGGCGAGCTGCGCGCCGGGCCGCGCGACGTCGTCGAGGTCCACTCCGCGGCGATCAAGGCGCGCGAGCAGGAGGCGGGGCCGCAGCGGATGCGGCTCTACTCCGCCGAGGGCCAGGTGCGGCTGCTCGAGCTGATGGGGCACCTCGTCACCTTCTACCGCCGGCTCGGCTCGCCGGCACACCGCCCGCGCGAGAGCGCCTGAGGCGGGACCTTGGGAAAGGAGCCGACCGTGGAGAGCGAGACCTACGTCCTCAAGCTGTACGTCACCGGCAAGAGCCCGCGGGCGGAGCGCGCGATCGAGAACCTGCGGCGGCTGTGCGAGGACGAGCTCGCCGGCTGCTACGAGCTGCAGGTGATCGACGTCCTCGAGCACCCGCAGCTCGCCGAGGACGAGCGCATCCTCGCCACCCCCACGCTGATCAAGCAGCTCCCGCCGCCGCTGCGCCGGGTGATCGGCGATCTGTCCAACAAGGAGAAGGTACTGCTCGGGCTCGACCTCCACCGCCTGCGGCAGGCCGAGGAGCAGGAGGGAGCGCGATGAGCGAAGCACGACGACCGGCGCTGGCGCCGACCGGCATCTCCGGGTTCGACACCCTCGCCCGCGGCGGCCTGCCGGCCGGCCGCACCACGCTGGTCGCCGGCAGCTCGGGGAGCGGCAAGACGGTGTTCGCGGCGCAGTTCCTCGCCTCGGGCATCCTCGACCACGACGAGGCCGGGGTGTTCGTCACCTTCGAGGAGACGCCGGCCGACATCCGCACCAACCTCGCCGGCTTCGGATGGGACGTGGCGGCGTGGGAGCGCGAGGGGCGGTGGGCGTTCGTCGACGCCTCGCCGGACCCCGAGGTCGAGGTCGTCGAGTCCGGAGAGTACGACCTGGGCGGCCTCCTCGCGCGCATCGGCGCCGCGGTCGAGCGGCTGGGCGCGAAGCGGGTGTCGATCGACTCCCTGGGCGCCATCTTCTCGCAGCTCCAGGACGCCGCGATCGTGCGCCGCGAGCTGTTCCGCATGGCCCACTCCACGCGCCGCCTCGCGGTGACCGCGGTGATGACCGCCGAGCGCACCGAGGAGTACGGGCCGGTCGCGCGCCACGGCGTCGAGGAGTTCCTCTCCGACAACGTCGTCGTGCTGCGCAACGTGCTCGACGACGAGCAGCGCCGGCGCACCGTGGAGATCCTCAAGTTCCGCGGCACCGACCACCAGAAGGGCGAGTACCCGTTCGCCATCGTCGGCGGCCGCGGCATCGAGGTGATCACGCTCTCCGGCATCGAGCTCGGGCAGCAGTCGTCGAACGTGCGCATCAGCTCGGGCAGCTCGCAGCTCGACGAGATGTGCGGCGGCGGCTTCTTCCGCGACTCGGTGGTCCTCGTCTCCGGCGCCACCGGCACCGGCAAGACGCTGTCGGTGACCCACTTCGTCGAGGGCGGCGCGCGCGCCGGCGAGCGTTGCCTGCTCCTCGGCTACGAGGAGAGCCGCGAGCAGCTCTTCCGCAACGCCCAGGGCTGGGGCGTCGACTTCGCGGCGCTCGAGGCCGCCGGCACCCTCTACGTCGACTCCGAGTACCCGGAGATGCGCGGGCTCGAGGACCACCTCCTGCGCATCAAGCGGCTGATCGAGGAGTACCGGCCGCAGCGGGTGGCGGTCGACTCGCTGTCCGCGCTCGAGCGGATGGGGACGCCCAAGGCCTTCCGCCAGTTCGTCATCGGGCTGACCTCGTTCATCAAGGACGAGTCGATCACCGGCATGATCACCAACACCACGCCGACGCTGGTCGGCGGCACCTCGGTGACCGAGGCGCACATCTCGAGCCTCACCGACTCGATCGTGCTGCTCCGCTACGTCGAGGTGTTCGGCGAGATGCGGCGCGGCATCATGGTGCTCAAGATGCGCGGCTCGCCGCACGACAAGGAGATCCGCGAGCTGACCATCGACGCCTCGGGGATGCACGTGGGCGACGCCTTCCGCAACGTCAGCGGCATCCTCTCCGGCACGCCGGTGCAGCACCGCCACCAGTTGGAGCGGCTGGAGGGGCTCTTCCCGGAGGAGTAGACGGGGCGCCGGGCGCGACATGGCACGCGCTTTGCCGCATGCCGGCACGTGGAACGCCCGCACATGCCCGCCCCGCCCCGCCCCCTCAGTCGCCACCGCCCCGGCGCCGTCGAGGCGGCCGCCATCGAAGAGCGCAACCGTCTGCTCGCCCAGGCGGAGGAGCGCCTGCGGCGGATCATCGACTCGATCGCCGACGCGGTGGTGGTGGTCGACGCCGAGGGCGTCGTCAAGCTCGCCAACCCGGCCGCCGGCGAGCTCTTCGGCCGCCCCCGCGAGGAGCTGGTCGGCGACCACTTCGGCCTGCCGCTGGTCGCCGGCGAGACCACCGAGGTCGACCTCCGGGACGGCCTCGTCGCCGAGATGCGGACGGTGGAGATCCTGTGGGAGGACGAGCCGGCCTGGCTCGCCTCGCTGCGCGACGTCACCGCCCGCCGCGAGGCCGAGGAGGCCGCCCGCCGGCTGTGGCAGGAGCGCACCGCCCGCGAGGAGGCGGAGAAGGAGCGCGCGCGGCTCGAGGAGCTGCTGTTCCGGGCGCCGGCGGCGATCCTCACCACCCGCGGCCCCCGCCACCGCTGCGCCTTCGCGAACCCGGAGATGGCGCGCCTGGTCTCCGACCCCGAGCTGCCCGGCCGCCCGCTCGCCGAGGCGCTCGACGCGCTCGCCGGCCAGGGCTTCCTCGAAGGATTCGAGGAGACCTTCCGCGAGCGCACCGGCCGGAGCCGCGGCGAGCTCGCCCTGGCGGTCCCCGCCGGCGACGGCCGGGTCGAGCGCTTCGTCGACGTCACCTGGGAGCCGCTCCTGCGCGACGGCGGCGTCGAGGGCGTCCTCTGCTTCGCCTACGACGTCACCGACCAGGTCGAGACCCGCCGCGAGCTGGAGACGACGATGGGCCGCCTCCGCGAGGAGGAGCAGGCGAAGAACCAGTTCCTCGCCGTCCTCGGCCACGAGCTGAGGAACCCCCTGGCCGGCATCGACAGCGGCCTCCAGCTCCTCGAGAAGAGCCTCGACGGCGCCGAGACGGAGTGGCCGCTGCCGATGATGCGCAAGCAGGTGCGGGTGCTCGCCGGCCTGCTCGACGACCTCTTCGACGTCTCGGCGATCACCCGCGGCAAGCTCGAGCTCCAGACCCAGCCGATGACGCTCGGCGACGTGGTCGCCGCCGCCGTCGGCGCCGTCCAGGGCCGCTACGAGGAGCGCCGGCAGCGGCTCGCCGTCGCGGCGCCCGACGAGCCGATCCCCCTCGACGGCGACTCCCGCCGCCTCGGCCAGGCGCTGACCAACCTGCTGGTCAACGCCTCGAAGTACTCGCCGCCGGACACCACCGTCGAGCTCTCCGTGCGCCGCGAGGGCGGCGAGGCGGTGGTCGAGGTCGTCGACCAGGGCGACGGCATCCCCGCCGACATGCTCGACCAGATCTTCGAGCCGTTCATCCAGGGCGGCGCCGGCGGCCGCACGGCGGGCGGGCTGGGCATCGGCCTCACCCTGGTGCGCCAGCTCGTCGAGCTCCACGGCGGCCGGGTGACCGCTGCGAGCCGCGGCCCCGGCCAGGGCAGCACCTTCACCGTGCGGCTGCCGGTCG
>DATABP010000533.1:0-3662 GCA_036259515.1 Thermoanaerobaculia bacterium
TCCGCGCCGCCGGGGGAGCAGGCGAGCGCCAGGGCGGCGACGGCGAGGGCGGAGACGACGGGCCGGAGTCGGGGACGGGGCATCGGGACCTCCCGTGGGTGTGGGGGGACGGCTGGAGCCCCGATCTTCCCGCAGCCGCGCCTCCGGCTCAAGCGTCGGGGCCGCCCGTCCCGCCGGAACGCCGGTTGCTATCCTGACCGGCATGCCCCCTCACGCCCCCTCCGCGACCGCGCACGAGAACCGGCTGGGCGCCGAATCGAGCCCGTACCTCCTGCTCCACCGCCACAACCCGGTCGACTGGTACCCGTGGGGCGAGGAGGCGCTCGCCCGGGCGCGGGAGGAGGACCGGCCGATCTTCCTCTCCGTCGGCTACTCGACCTGCTACTGGTGCCACGTCATGGAGCGGGAGAGCTTCTCGAACCCGGCGACGGCGGAGCTGATGAACCGCGAGTTCGTCAACGTCAAGCTCGACCGCGAGGAGCGGCCCGACCTCGACGAGGTCTACATGACCGCCACCCAGATCCTCACCGGGCAGGGCGGCTGGCCGAACTCGGTGTTCCTGACGCCGGACCTCGAGCCCTTCTACGCCGGCACCTACTTCCCGCCCGAGGACCGCTACGGCCGGCCCGGCTTCCCCAACCTGCTCCGCGGCCTCGCCGCCGCCTGGCGCGACCGCCGCGACGAGGTGACCCACCAGGCCGAGGAGCTGACCGCGGCGCTCCGCCGCTACCTCGAGGAGCGGGTGCGGCCGGGCGAGACGCCGCCGGGACCCGAGGTCGTCGCGCCCTGCCTCGACGCGCTGGCGCGCCGCTTCGACCACGAGAACGGCGGCTTCTCGGCGGCGCCCAAGTTCCCCACGCCGTCGAACCTCTTCTTCCTCCTCGAGCTGGCCGGCGAGGAGCCGCGCGCCGCGGAGATGCTCGCCGCCACTCTCGACCGCATGGCGCGGGGCGGGATCTGCGACCACCTCGGCGGCGGCTTCCACCGCTACGCCACCGACCGCGCGTGGCGGGTGCCGCACTTCGAGAAGATGCTCTACGACAACGCGCTCCTCCTCGAGCTCTACGCCCGCGAGCACGCGCGGACGGGCGATCCCGAGGCGGCGCGGGTGGCGCGGGAGACCGCCGCCTTCCTCGAGCGCGAGCTGTCGCTGGAGGACGGCGGCTTCGCCTCGGCGCTCGACGCCGAGACCGACGGCCACGAGGGCGCCTTCTACGTGTGGAGCGGCGACGAGCTCCGGCAGGTGCTCGGCGACGAGGACTTCGCCTTCGCCGCCCCGCTCCTGGGCTTCGCCGGGCCGCCGTTCTTCGAGGAGCGCTCCTACGTCCTCCACCTGCCCGAGCCGCTCGACGCCGCGGCGGCGCGGCGCGGCACCGCCCGCGAGGCGCTGCTCGCCGAGCTGGCGCCGATCCGCCGCCGCCTCTTCGACGCCCGCGCCGAGCGCAAGCGCCCACTGACCGACGACAAGGCGCTCGCCGACTGGAACGGCATGGCGGTCGGCGGCCTGGCGGTGGCCGGGCGCCTCCTCGCCGCGCCGGAGCTGGTGGCGCGGGCGGCGCGAGCGGCGGACTTCGTCCTCGATCGCCTGCGCCCGGACGGCGGCCCGCTGCTCCACGCCTGGCGCGCGGGCACGGCGAAGGTGCCGGCGATGCTCGCCGACTACGCCTGGACGGTCCGCGGCCTCCTGGCGCTCGACGGGGCGACGGGGGAGGAGCGGTGGCGGGCGGCGGCGGTGGAGCTGGCCGAGGAGATGGTCGAGCGGCTCGCCGACCCGACGGGCGGCTTCTGGACCGCCGAGGCGTCGCCCGACCTCCTGGTGCGCACGAAGGAGATCTTCGACGGCGCGACGCCCGCGGCCAACGCGATCGCCGCGCTCGACCTGCTGACGCTGGCGCGGCGGACGGGGGAAGGGCGATGGAGGGAGCTGGCGCGCGGCACGCTGGCGGCGGCGGCGCCGCTGGTCGAGCAGTTCCCCGATGGGGGGCGGACGATGGTGCTGGCCGCGCGGCGGTGGCACGCGGCCGAGGCGGGGGCGGACGAAGCGACGAGATCGGGCGAGAGGAGTGCAGGGGCGCGGGGCTTGGCAGGGCTCACCGGAGAGGCGGAGCGCGTCGTCGAGCTGGCGGTCGAGGCGGGCGAGCCGGCGGCGGACGGGACGCGGCGGTTCGAGCTGACGCTGACCATCGCGCCCGGCTGGCACGTCAACGCCCACCAGGTGACCGGCGAGGCCGCCGAGTGGCTGACGCCGACCGCCGTGCGTGCCGAAGGCGGCGAGCTGATCGAGGTGACCTGCCCGGCCGGCGACCGCGGCACCGTCCCCGGCGCCGGCGCAGAGGTCGCCGTCTACTCCGGCCGGGTGACGATCTCCGGCACCCTCCGCCCGTCCGCCGCCGCCACCCCCGAGCTGGTCGTCACCTACCAGCCCTGCGACGACCGCCGCTGCCTGCCACCGATCGAGCGCCGGCTGCGGATCGGTTGAGGTCCGCGCGGCGCGGCCGGCACGGAGGTCGGCCGCTCCGGAGGATTCGATGCGGAGCGGCCGGCGTCGTGCCGCTCAGGAGGCCGCCGCGATGTCCTCCCCGGCGATCTCCGCCTCCCGGCGCTCCTCCTCGGGCTCCCGATCTCGCCTCTCCCCCCGCAACCGGCCGGCCTCCCGCCGCCCGCACCACCGCGGCTCGCCGATCGCCTGGTAGTAGGCGATCTCGGCGCCCCAGCGGGCGACGGTGAAGAAGGCGACCAGGACGAAGACGAGCTGCTGGGCGAGGACGAGGAGCGCCACGTGAGCGACGTTGCGCGGCGCCACGGCGGCGCGGGCGGCGAGGTAGGCGGCGATCAGGCCGAGCGGCAGGAGGGTGGAGAAGAGCCAGAGCGGGAGGAGGCGCAGCGGGTGGCGGAGCGCGTGGCCCAGGGCGCGGACGAAACCGAAGAGGGTGCGGCGGTCGCCGTGGCCGGCGGCGGCGAGGCGCGAGAGGTCGTAGGCGAGGTCGAGCGGCACGAAGGCGAGGACGCCGACGGCGAGGACGGCGATCCAGCCCCAGAGCTGGAGCCCGGCGTCCGCTCGCTCGCGCGCCAGCTCGGTGACCGCCACCAGCGCCGCGGAGACGGCGGCGGCGAGGAGCGCCAGCGCGCCGGCGAACCAGATCGCGCTGCGCACGAACCTCCAGCCGTGCCGGCCGACGCCGAGGAGGAACGGGTGCTCGCCGCGCGGCTCGCGGAAGAGCAGCACCTCCACCGCGCCGGCGGCGGCGAGCACTTGGGCGAGGAAGGCCAGCACGGCGAGCGCGTCGAAGCCGCCGAGGGCGCCGGAGAGGTCGGTCCGTGGGTCGCGGCCGAGGTCGCTCCACACGCCCCAGCGGTTTCCTTCGAAGGCCTCCTGCGCGAAGAGGCTGTGCGACAGGCCGGCCGAGAAGCTCCCGGCCGCCTCGACGGCGACGACGAGCGCCGGCACCAGCGCGACGAGGTAGAGGATCAGCACCAGCCCCAGCCGGCGGCGCGCGCCGCGCAGGCCGAAGCGAATCGGGGCGAGCGACCTCACGCCAGCACCCCCAGGGCGGCGAACGCCCACTGGACGAGGAACAGCACGTCGGCGACGAAGGCGGCGACCGGGCCGTGGTCGGGCTCGCGGGTGCGGCCGTCGTTCAGCCGGTCGGCGTGGGGGGGGG
>DATABP010000534.1:0-4792 GCA_036259515.1 Thermoanaerobaculia bacterium
GTCGATCTCGGCCGGCGCCCCGGCGCTCGCCTCGGCGGGCCCGGCGGCGGGCTGCGCCCGGGCGGCCTCCGCTCCGCCGCGCCCGGCGTGCGCCCACGGCGGCACCACCACCTTGACCCACCCCTTCTGCACCGCCTGGAAGATCGCCTCGCAGGCGGTGAAGTCGGTGGCGTGGGCGCGGTCGCGGATCTGGCGCACCGTCGAGCGGTCGTCGATCTCGGCGAGCACCCGGCGCTCGAGCGCGGCGAGCTTCTTCGCGTCGGGCGGCTCGACGGTCACCGGCACCGCCTCGAGCGTCGGCACCGCCTGGCGGATGCGGCCCCACTCGTCGAGCCGCCGCACCCCTTCGAGCACGATGCCGGTGACGTCGAATTCGCAGCCGACCATGCTCTTCTCTGGGAGCTGCCCGTCGAGGAACTCGAAGCGCCCCTCGGACCAGGTGAAGAGGTCGTAGATCGACTCGCGGACCTTGATCTGGAGGAGCGCCTGGAGGTCCTCCTCGGAGACCGTCCCGGCGTCGACCAGGATCCGGCCGACCAGCTTCCCCGTCTCCTCCTGCCGGCGCACCGCGGCGTTGAGCTCGTCGACCGACAGGTGGCCGTGGCGGACGAGGAGCTCGCCCAGGTACTCGCGCGGATCGGTCGACGCCGCCGAGACGATCCGCCCCTCGCGGAAGGACACCCGCTTCTCGACCGCCCCGTCCTCGACCACCAGCGTGCCGGTCTTCTGGCCCTGCGAGAGCCACTGCAGCAGCTCGGAGAGCTGCATCGTCTGGAGGTTGCCGGTGATCGCCATCGGGGAGCGCGGGCGCAGGTCGTCGCGTGGCGATAAGTCTATGGGCTGAGGGCGGTGGGCGCGTGCCGGGCCGCGCCGCCGCCGCCCCGGCCGCCGCCCTTACCCGCGCGCCGGGGTGGTCCCGGTCTGCCCCTGGTAGTGCGACGACGAGCCGGGCTCGCCGTAGGCGACCTCGGGCTCGGACTCCATGGCGATGAAGATGAGCTGCGCGATGCGCCGCCCCGCCTCGAGCGTGAACGGCGTCGGCCCGAGGTTCTGGAGCTCGAGGGTGATGTTGCCCTCGAAGCCGGGGTCGCACCAGCCCGCCAGCGAGTGGTTGATCCACAGCCGGCCGAGCGTCGACTTGAGCTTGAGGTCGCAGGCGACGGTGCGCGGGATGCGCACGTACTCGAGCGTCGAGGCGAGCACCACCTCGCCGGGAAAGAGCTTGATCGACGGCGCGGCGAGCTCCTCGGGGTCGCGGGTGGGGGAGATCCAGTGGTCGCCCACCCGCACGTCGTAGGAGGCGGCGTTGACCTGCGCCGGCGAGTACGGCGTGACGCCGCCGCCCTCCGCCCACTGCCGGATCCACCGGTCGGGCTTGATCACGCCGGGGTCACGCGAAGTGGATCGGCACCGGCGCGTCGGCCTGGGTGCGGTGGATGGTGTCGACGAAGCGGACGATCGTCCGCGACAGCGACATGAAGAGGGTCGAGGTGCGCACCCCGCCGCCGAAGAAGCGCACCCCCGGGAGGAGCTCGCCGTCGGTGACCCCGGTGCAGGAGACGAGGATCTGCTCGCCGGGGGCGAGGTCCTCGGTCTTGTAGATGCGGTCGAGGTCGTGGAAGCCGAGCGCCGCCAGCCGCTCCTTCTGGTCGTCGCCGATCGCCGTCAGCCGGGCCTGGATCTCGCCGCCAAGGCAGCGCATCGCGGCGGCGGTGATCACCCCCTCCGGCGCGCCGCCGATCCCCATCACCGCGTGCACCCCGGTGCCGCGCACCGCGGCGGCGACGGCGGCGGAGAGGTCGCCGTCGGTGATCAGCCGGATGCGCGCTCCCGCCTCGCGGATGTCGGCGATGAGCTGCCGGTGGCGGTCGCGCGCCAGCACAACGACCACCAGCTCGTCGATCTGACGGCCGAAGGCGCGGGCGACGTTGCGCAGGTTCTCGGCCACCGGCGCGTCGATGTGGACGACGCCGCGGGCGGTCGGCCCGACGACGATCTTGTCCATGTAGGTGTCCGGCGCGTGGAGGAGGCCGCCGCGCTCGGCGGCGGCGAGCACGGCGACGGCGTCGTTGGTGCCGGTGGCGCAGAGGTTGGTGCCCTCCAGCGGGTCGACCGCGATGTCGACCCCCATCGCCCCGTCCTCGCCCTTCCTCCGGCCCAGCTCCTCGCCGACGTAGAGCATCGGCGCCTTGTCGCGCTCGCCCTCGCCGATGACGATGCGGGCGGCGACGTCGAGGCGGTCGATCTCCGCCCGCATCGACTCGACCGCCATCTTGTCGGACCAGTGGCGGTCGCCGTGCCCCATGGTGCGGGCGGCGGCGATCGCCGCCTGCTCGGTGACGCGGATGAAGTCCTGCTCCAGGAAGGTGTCGACGCCGACCATCAGCGGGAGCCCTCGACGGCGGCGGCCGGCCGCTCGGCCTCGGCCTGGCGCTCCAGGCGTTGCGCCAGCTCCGCCGACATCGGCGGGTTGAAGGCCGGGATGCCGGTGATCGCCTCGCCGAGGATCAGCCCGTGGACGTCGTGCGTCCCCTCGTAGGTGAACACCGACTCGATGTTCATCATGTGGCGGATCACCGGGTAGTCGTCGACGATGCCGTTGGCGCCCAGGATCTCGCGCGCCAGCCGGGCGCACTCGCGCGCCACCCACACGTTGTTGCGCTTGCCGAGCGAGACGTGCTGGTGCTTGAGCCGCCCCTGGTCCTTGAGCCGGCCGAGCTGGAGCGCCAGGAGCTGCCCCTTGGTGATCTCGGACAGCATCCACACCAGCTTCTCCTGGACGAGCTGGTGGCTGGCGATCGGCTGGCCGCCGAACTGCTTCCGCTGCTTGGCGTACTCGAGGGCGGTGACGTAGCAGTCCATCGCCGCGCCGAGCCCGCCCCAGGCGATGCCGTAGCGCGCCTGGTTCAGGCACATCAGAGCGTTCTTGAGCCCGGTGGTCTCCGGCAGGATGGCGTCGGCGGGGACGCGGCAGTCGTGGAAGGCGAGCTCGGACGTGACCGAGGCGCGGAGCGAGAACTTGCCGTGCTGGTCGCGGGCGGAGAACCCCGGCGTGCCGCGCTCGACGAGGAAGCCGCGCACCCCGTCGGCGGTCTTCGCCCACACCACCGCCACCTCGGCCAGCGTGCCGCTGGTGATCCACTGCTTCGAGCCGTTGAGCACCCAGGAGTCGCCGTCGCGCCGGGCGGTGGTCAGCATGCCGCCGGGGTTGGAGCCGAACTCCGGCTCGGTCAACCCGAAGCAGCCGATCGCCTCCCCGCTCGCCAGCTTCGGGATCCAGCGGTCGCGCTGCTCCTGGGAGCCGAAGGTGTAGATCGGGTACATCACCAGCGCGCTCTGCACCGAGACGAAGCTGCGCAGCCCCGAGTCGCCGCGCTCGAGCTCCTGCATGATCAGCCCGTAGGCGACGTTGTCGAGGCCGGGCAGGCCGTACTCGTCGATCGTCGCGCCGAAGAGGCCGAGCTCGCCCATCTGCGGCACCAGCTCGATCGGGAAGCGCTCCGTCCGGTTCGCCTCCACGATGATCGGCATCACCTTGTCGTCGACGAAGGCGCGCACGGTGTCGCGCACCAGCCGCTCCTCGTCGGTGAGGAGCGCGTCGATCTCCACGAAGTCCAGGCCGGGGAAGCGGCTCAAGGGGACCTCCTCGGGTCGTCGGGTGGGTCGCGCTCGTCGGGGGATGCCGCGGAGGGCCGGGCGCCGGGCCAGGATGATACCACGCGGCCTCCGGGCGGACCGGGGCCCGGCCCTCCGTTATGATCCGCCTCCGTGGGCACCTTTCCCGGCGGCAGCGCCTACGCGATGGTCCGCGACATCGCCGCGGGCCACCTGCTGGTCACCGAGCGCACCCTCAAGGCGCTCGACCGCTCCGACCTCGGCACCCTCTCCTTCGAGCTCGAGCGCCACCTCCGCGAGATCCGCGGCGAGCAGCCGCCGCTGGAGGACACCGCCGCGATCCAGCAGCGCAACCGGCGCATCCAACGGATCAACGCGGCGCACATGATCCTGCGGAGCTATCGGATGAAGAACAAGCTGTAGGCGGGGCGCGGCCGCCGTGGCGCCGAGGCCGCCGCGGCGGGGATGGCTTGCGCGGTAGGCTCGACCGGGACCTCGAAGGGGGATGGCCATGGCGGACGAGCGGTGGAACGCGCCGGACGTGGTGCCCGCGATCGCCTGCGCGGACGTGCCGGGGGCGGTGGCGTGGCTGGAGCGCGTCTTCGGCTTCCGCGAGCGCAAGGAGGCGCGCCTCTCCTGGCCGGGCGGGGGCATGGCGTGGATCGAAGCCGGCGACGGCCTCTTCCAGGTGGCGACGCCGGACGAGACCTGGCCCAGCGCGGCGGGGGCCGGCGGCGCGGCGGCGGGCGTGGTGATGAAGGTCTACGTCGACGACGTCGACCTCCACTTCACGCGCGCCCGGGCCGAGGGCGCCACGATCGTCTCCGCGCCGGAGGACGGCTTCTGGGGCGGCCGCACCTACCGCGCGCTCGATCCCGAGGGGCATCGCTGGGAGATCTCGCAGCGCGGCCGCGACCTCGCCGCCGAGCGCTGGCGACTGCCGCCCGGCGTGACGCGGGGAGCCGAGAGGTGAGCCCGTCGACGGAGCCCGGCTGCTAGGCTCGTCGCGATGGCGAGCGCGAAGGACCGGGAGATCCCCCTGCGGGTGACCGTCGTCGACCCTCCGGCCGGCGTCGTCTTCGCCGTCCAGCGCGGGCGGTCGGAGCTCCACCAGCCGACCCGCGCGACGGGCGGGCCGATCTCCTTCGACCTCGCCGTGCGCGCCCGGGCGACCGAG
>DATABP010000535.1:0-2155 GCA_036259515.1 Thermoanaerobaculia bacterium
CCCGCGCCGCCGCGCCCGCCGGCGGAGGACGCCGGACCGTCGCCGCGCGGCGAGGAGGACCTGCTGCTGGTCGAGGACAACGCCCGGCTGCGCACCGCGCTGGCCGCCGCCCTGGGCGACCTGGGCT
Organism: Thermoanaerobaculia bacterium; assembly: GCA_036259515.1. Classification (GTDB taxonomy): domain Bacteria; phylum Acidobacteriota; class Thermoanaerobaculia; order Multivoradales; family JBCCEF01; genus DATABP01. Next base: position 128 of record DATABP010000535.1, read on the forward strand.
ACCGGGTGCGCGTCGCCGCCGACGGCGCCGAGGCGCTCGCCCGCTTCGCCGAGGGGGGGGCGCCGCCCCAGGCGGTGCTCTGCGACGTGGTGCTCCCCGACCTCGCCGGTCCCGAGCTCGTCGAGCGGCTGCGGGCGACGGCGCCCGAGCTGCCCGTCCTCTTCCTCTCCGGCGCCTCGGGCGCGGCGGTCGCCGGCCGCGACCGCCGCGGTCGGCCGGTGCCGCTCCTCGCCAAGCCGTTCACCGTCGACACGCTGGCCCGCGCCCTGCGCCGCCTCCTCGACGACCGCTGAAGCCCGACCGCCGCCGCCTGTCATCCCCCTGTCATCCGCCCTCCGCTAGCTTGTGCGAACACGAACGGGTCGACGGAGAACGGACATGAGACACGAGTGGTGCATCAGGATGCTCTTCGCCGCGGCGGTGACCGCGGTGACCGGCGCGGCGTGGGCGGACGGCCCCGGCGCGCTCAAGCTCGACGAGGACAGCTGGGAGGTGTTCGAGAACGCCGGCGTGGCGGTGATCACCGTCGAGCGCTCGCACGGCGAGGACGGCGCGGTGACCATCCGCTACGCGACGAGCGACGGCACCGCCACCGCCGGGAGCGACTACCAGGCGGTTTCCGGCACGCTGTCGTGGGGGCACGACGACGGCAGCGACCGCACCTTCACGGTGCCGATCGTCGACGACGGCGCGGCCGAGGGGGCGGAGACCATCCGGCTCACCCTCTCCGACCCGACCGGCGGCGCCTCGATCGAGCCGGGCCGCGGCGCGTCGACGATCGTCATCCGCGCCAACGACGGCGGCAGCGGCGGCAACCCCGGCGGCGGCGACCCCGGCTGCGACGACCCGCCGGGCTCGGACGACAACCCGTGCGGCGGCGACGGCGGCGGCGACGACCGCGGCGACGGCCGGGTCGGCATCTTCAAGTTCGACCAGCGCCAGTTCTTCGCCGTCGAGTCGAGCGGCGTGGCGGTGATCAGCGTCGAGCGCTCGCACGGCTAGCGCGGCGCGGTGTCGATCGACTACTCGACGACGCCGGGCAGCGCCACCGCCGGCGCCGACTACCAGCCGGTCTCCGGCACCCTCTCGTGGGCGGCCGGCGACGAGTCGAGCAAGGTGTTCAGCATCCCGGTGGTGAACGACGCCGCGGTCGAGGGCGCCGAGACGGTGCACCTCCACCTCGCCAACCCGAGCGGCGGCGCCGGCCTCGACGGCGAGCGCGCCACCGCCGTCCTCACCCTGCTCGACAACGGCCAGGGCGGCCCGCCGGGCAACCCGTCGAGCCGGCCGGGCGTGCTGAAGTTCGGCGACGGCCGCTTCCAGGTGGTCGAGGGGAGCGCCGAGGCGGTGGTGCGGGTCGAGCGCTCGCACGGGCAGGCGGGGACGGTCAGCGTCGCCTGGTCCGCGGCCGACGGCGGCGCCACCGACGGCCTCGACTTCCAGGCCACCTCGGGCGTCTTGACCTGGGGCCCCGGCGACGGCGCGGCGAAGACCTTCACCGTGCCGGTCTTCGACGACGACCTCGCCGAGGGCAACGAGTCGATCCTGCTCACGCTGTCGGCGCCGACCGGCGGCGCCTCGCTCGACGACCGCCGCTCGGCGGCGACGCTCCTGGTGCTCGACGACGACGGCTCGACCACCGCCTGCCAGCCCACCGGCGAGCGGCTGTGCCTGGCCGGCGGCCGCTTCGCGGTCGAGGTCGAGTGGCGGAGCCCCCAGGGCGGCGTCGGCCCCGGCCACGTGCGGAAGGAGTCGAACCTGTCCGGGTTCGTGTGGTTCTTCGACCCCGCCAACGTCGAGGTCCTGGTCAAGGTCATCGACGCCTGCGGGCCGTTCGGGAACCACTGGGTGTTCTTCGCGGCGACCACCAACGTGGACTTCACGGTCACCGTGACCGACACCGCCACCGGCCTGGTCAAGGAGTACAACAACCCGATGGGGCAGGCGGCGGAGCCGGTTCAGGACACGGTGACGTTCCCCTGCTGAGTTCGGCCGCATAGGGGAGGGGGGCAGGGGGGGGGGGGGGGG
>DATABP010000536.1:0-10460 GCA_036259515.1 Thermoanaerobaculia bacterium
GGGCGCGGCAGCACGAGCGCCCGGCGCGGCCGGGGCGGCGCGCCGGCGGCGGCCTCCGGCGCGGTCACCGCCGGCCCCCCGGCACGAAGCGCGAGGCGACCGACTCGATCTCCCCGTCCCTGAGGTAGACGCGAGGCAGCCGCTGCCCGAAGCGGGTGAGCACCTCGTGGGCGATGGTGCCGCCGGCGGCGGCCAGCTCCTCGGCGGTGACCTCCTCGTCGCCCTGCCGGCCGAGGAGGACCACCTCGTCGCCCTCCGCGACGGCGGGGAGGTCGGTGACGTCGAGGATCGTCAGGTCCATGCTGATCGCCCCGGCGAGCGGCACCCGGCGACCGCCGACCAGCGCCTCCGCGTCGCGCCACAGCGACCAGCCGTAGCCGTCGGCGTACCCCACCGGCACGGTCGCGAGCACGCTGTCGCGGCGGGCGATCCAGCGGCTGCCGTACCCGGCGGCGCGACCCGCCGGCACGCGGCGGAGCTGGGCGATCCGGCTGACCACGCTCATCACCCGGAGGAGCCCGGGATCGGCGGCGCCGTTCCCCTCGGCGGCCCCCCCCTGGTCGAGGCCGTGGAGCGACAGCCCGAAGCGCACCAGGTCGAACCGCGAGGCCGGCCGGTGGAGCCCGGCGGCGCTGTTCGCGAGATGGACCGTCACCCTCCCCCGCTCCTCGTCGTCGAGCAGCGCGACGACGGCCGCGAAGCGCTCCTCTTGCTCGGCGTTCCGCGGGCTCTCGGCGCGGTCGGCGTCGCCGTAGTGCGACATCAGCCCGGCGAGCCGGAGCTGGGGCGCCGCGCGCACCGCCGCCAGCGCCTCGGCCGCCTCCTCCGGCGGCACCCCGAGGCGACTCATCCCGGTGTCGATCTCGAGGTGGATCGGCTGCGGCTCGCCGGCCGCGGCGGCGTGCTCGCGCCACATGGCGAGCTGCGACATGCTGGTCACCGCCGGCAGCAGCCGATGGCGCCGGAAGACGGGCAGCTGCTCCGGCCGAGCCGGCCCGAGCACCAGGACCGGCGCCTCGACGCCGGCGCGCCGCAGCTCGACCCCCTCCTCGACCAGCGCCACCGCGAGGAGCGCCGCCCCCTCGCGCTCGAGGGCGAGCGACACCCGCACCGCGCCGTGGCCGTAGGCGTCGGCCTTGACCACCGCGGCGAGCCGCGCCGGCGCGATCCGCCGTGCCAGCGCCCGGACGTTCGCCGCCAGCGCGTCGAGGTCCACCCGCACCCAGGCCGGGCGCAGCACCGCGTCGAGGTAGCCGACGGCGGCGGTGCCCGGGACGGGTCTTCCGAGCGCCGGCGCGCGCGTGTCAGGCGGCGCCGGCGGGCTGGTGGCCATGCGAGCGGTCGAGGTTGCGGAAGCTGGTCGTCTCGCCGAGGAAGACGAGCTCGACGTTGCCGGTGGCGCCGTTCCGGTGCTTGGCGATGATCAGCTCGGCGAGGTTCTTGACGCTCTCGTCGTCCGGCTTGTAGACCTCCTCGCGGTAGACGAACATCACGAGGTCGGCGTCCTGCTCGATGGCGCCCGACTCGCGGAGGTCGGCGAGCTGCGGCCGGTGGTCGGAGCCGCGACGCTCCGGCTGCCGGGAGAGCTGCGACAGCGCGACGACCGGGATCTCCAGCTCCTTGGCGAGCTGCTTCAAGCCCCGCGAGATCGCCGCCACCTCGAGGTTGCGGTTCTCGTACTGCCCGCCGGTGTGCATGAGCTGGAGGTAGTCGACGATCAGCATCCCCAGCCCGCGTTCGGCCTTGAGCCGCCGCGCCCGCGACGAGATCTCGAGCAGCGTCGGGTTCGGCGAGTCGTCGATCCAGATCGGCGCCTCGGCCACCGTCTTCTGGGCGGCGATCAGCGCCTCCCAGTGGCGGCCGGAGAGCATGTCGCTGCGGATGCGCCAGAACGGGACGTCCGCCTCCGAGCAGAGGATGCGCAGCGCCAGCTCGTCCTCGCTCATCTCGAGCGAGAAGACCGCCACCGGCGCGCCGTGCCGGAGCGCCACGTTCTGCGCCATGTTCAGCGCGAAACTCGTCTTCCCCATGCCCGGCCGGCCGGCGACGATCACCAGGTTGCCGGGATGGAGCCCGTGGGTGATCTTGTCGAGGTCGACGAAGCCGGTGGCGACGCCGCCGAACGCCGCCCCCTCGCGCTCCTCGAGCTCCTCCATCACCCGCCCGACGATCTCGCCCAGGCCGACCAGCCCGCCCTCGACCGCCTCGCTGCCGAGCGAGAAGATCATCCCCTCCGCCCGCGCCAGCGCCTCGCGCGCGTCGAGCCCGCCGTCGAGGCAGTCGCGCATCATCTGCTGCGACGACTGGATCAGCCGCCGCCGGATCGACCGCTCCTTGACGATCTGGACGTAGGCGTCGACCCGCGACAGATCGGGCAGGTCGAGGTCGAGCCCGGCGAGGTAGGCCACGCCGCCGATCTGCTCGAACTGCTTCCGCTGCTCGAGCCGCCCCTGGAGCGTCCGCAGGTCGATCGAGACCGACTCCTCCTGGAGGTCGAGCATCGCCTGGTAGATGAGGCGGTGCCGGTCGCTGAAGAAGTCCTCGGTGACCAGCCGGGCGGTGATCGAGGGCAGCGCGTACGGATCGAGCAGCACGGCGCCGAGCACGGCCCGCTCGGCCTCCTCGCTGCGGGGGAGGGAGCCGGGTTCGCCGTTCGTCGGGTGGGGGACCTGGAGAGGAAACGCCATCGTCGGGGACCTCACGGGGGATTCATAACGGGCCGGGGCGCGGGCGGTCAGGCGGTGGTGAGGAGGCCCAACGACGTGAGGTGGTCAGCAGGCTTAGCACGCGCTCGAGCGGATCGGCTCGCGCTCGACAACGTTCTAGTGCAGTCGTAGAATGCAGGAGATGAATGCAGCGGAGCGATTCACCTGATGAGGAACTTGACCATTCGCAATCTCCCCGCTGCCGTTGCCGAGGCGCTGGATGCCGAGAGGAGGCGGCGGCGGGGGACGCTGAACCAGACGGTCATCGAGCTGTTGAGCCAGGGGCTCGGTGTGGGCACCACGCGCTCGAACGGCCTCGGCCGGCTGGCCGGGAGCTGGAGCGAAGAAGAGTTCCGGGAGTTCCAGGAGGCGGTCCGGGATCTCGATCGGGTCGACGACGAGCTCTGGCGATGAGCCGCATCTGTCTGGACACCTCCGCCTACAGTCATTTCATGCGCGGCGACGCCACCGCCGCCGAGCTGATCGATCGCGCCGAATGGGTCGGCCTCCCCGCGGTCGTCCTCGGGGAGCTCCGCACGGGATTCCTCCTCGGCAGCCGGCGGCGCGAGAACGAGCACCGGCTCCTCGGCTTCCTCTCTTCGCCCGTGGTCGAGATCGTCGATGTCGACGACGAGGTGAGCCGCCAGTACGCGGAAATCGTCGTCGAGCTACGCCGCGCCGGTCGCCCGATACCCTCCAACGACCTGTGGATCGCCGCCTGCGCCCTACGCGCAGGCGCCCTTCTCCTGACCTACGACGGCCATTTCCAGGCGATCGCCCGCCTGGGTGTGCTCGACCTGTCGAACGGCTGACTCGCTCGGCACGCCGCCGCCGAGGCCGCTGGGCTGCGAAAACCGGTGCTATCTTGGGTTCCGCTTCCGACCGACTGGAGGTCCGACGTGGCGACCTGCCGACCGCGGCTCCCGGTGCTCCGCATGATGGTGGCCATCGTCGCGGCGTGTGGTGTGGCGTCGATCGCCGCCGGCGACCTCATCCGGCGGGACTCGGCGGAGAGCACCGGGCCGCGGGTCGCCGCGCCGCTCCTCCTCGCCGAGGGGGTCCTCGCCCGCGAGCGGGTCACGGTCGACGCCGGCCTCCTCGCCTCCGTCCCGGAGACCCTGTGGCTCGAGCTCGCGCCCGGGGAGACGCGGCTCGCCGTCCTCGTCGACTCCGTGCGCACCCGCGACGGAGGTGTGGTCTGGCGCGGCCGTTTCCTCGCAGAGGACCCGGAGTACCGCAGCGTCGTCCTCTCCCTCCACGACGGCTTGGTGCGCGGGAGCTTCGAGGGCGGCGGAGTCGGCTACTCCTTGCGCCCGATGGCCGATGGCGGGAGCGAGCTCCTGACGCTCTCCGCCCAGCAGGGGGTCCGCTGCGGCGTCGGAGTCGACAGCGGTGACGACGCTGTGCACCGGCTGCCCTCCGGCGCCTCCGTGGACGGCCCCGCCGTCGCTCCGCGGACGATCGCCGCCGCGGACGACGCCGCCCGCACGCTGGCGATCCTGGTCCTCTACGTGCCGAGCCTCGGGGAGCGCTGGGGCGGCCGGCGGTTCGCCGTCTCCTACGCCCACCACGCGGTCGATTCGCTCAACGCCGCATTCGCCAACAGCCGCATCGACGGCGCCGCCTTCCTCGCCGGGGTCGAGGAGTGGCAGCACGGAGAGAGGGACCGGGACCGCATCCTCGGCGAGGCGACGACCAGCGGCGCCGTCCGTTCGCTGCGCGACGCGGCAGGCGCCGACTTGGTCGCCGTGCTGACCGACAACAGCTCCTCCTCCACCAGCCGGGGCCTCTGCGGCGTCGCCAACCTGATGTCCGCCATCTGGGTCGGGCCGCAGATGGAGAGGAGGGCGTTCAGCCTCACCACCGTCGACTGCGAGGCGAACAACCATCCGGTGTTCGTCCACGAGATCGGGCACAACCTCGGCGCCAACCATCTTCCGGGAGGCAGCACGACGCCGGTCGAGCAGGCCGCCTTCCCGTACGCCTACGCCCACTCCGACGACCGCTTCCGCTCGGCGATGGCCGACGCGGGCTTCAAGCCCAAGCTGGTCTTCTCGAACCCCACTGTCGTGGTCGACGGCATCCGCGCGGGCGTCGAGGACGAGCGCGACAACGCCCGCGTGCTGCAGCAGACGATCCCCATCGCGGCGGCCTTCCGCGGCGGCGGCAGCGCGGTGCCGCGCGAGAACGTGCCGCCGCCCGTCCCGCCGCCGCCGATCGTGGTCCCGGGAGCGCCCACCGACCTCCAGGGAAGCGTGCTCTCGGCGACCGCCGTGCGGCTGCGCTGGAAGGACAACACCAGCGACGAGATCGCCTTCCGCATCGAGGCGCGCAACGAAAAGCTCGGCGGCGGCTTCCAGACCGTCGCCCAGGTGCGGCGGGACGTCGTCACGCACGACGTCGAGGGTCTGGCGCCGGCGACCACCTACCGCTTCCGGGTGCTCGCGCTGGGAGAGCAGGCGAACTCCTCGATCAGCAACGAGGTCCGCCTGACCACCCGCGACGGGCCGCCACCGCCGCCCCAGGGGCTCACCGCCACGGCGGCGGGCCCGGGAGCGATCACGCTCTCCTGGGACGCGGTCGAGCGCGCGAGCGGCTACGAGGTCGAGGTGCGCACGGCGGACCCCGCGGCCGACCGCGCCGCCCGGCCGATCGTCCTCGCGCCCGGAGGCACCCGCGTCGAGGGCCTTGAGCCGGCGACGCCCTACACACTCCGGGTGCGGGCGCTCAACGCCCTCGGCGCCTCGGAGTGGAGCGCCGGGGCCAGCGCCACCACCGCCCGCGCCCCCGGCCCCTGCCTCGCCGCCGACTCGGCGCTCTGCCTGCTCGACGGCCGCTTCGAGGTGCGGGCGCGCTGGCGCAATCCGCACCCGCCCTTCGGCCACGGGCTGGCGGCGGCGCAGGCGGCGCCGGGCTCCGGCGTCACCGGCTTCTTCACCTTCTTCGACCTCCAGAACGTCGAGCTGGTGGTCAAGATGCTCGACGGCCGGGTGGTCAACGGTTCCTTCTGGCACTTCTACGGCGCGCTGTCGGACGTCGAGTACTGGATCTCGGTGTTCGACACCGCCAACGCGACGAGCCGCACGTACCACAACCAGCCGTTCTCGATCTGCGGCCAGGGCGACACCGGCGCCTTCCCGCAGGCGCCGGAGATCCCGGCCGCCGCCCACTCCACCCCGCGCGCCGCGGCGGCCGGCGCCGCCGTGCCTCCTCCCGCCACGCGCGCCAGCGCGCCCGCGACCGGCGCCTGCTCGCCGGACGAGCGGGCGCTCTGCCTGGCCGGCGGGCGCTTCCGCGTCGAGGTGAGCTGGGAGAACCCCCACGCGCCCGACAGCCGCGGCGTCGGCCGGGTCTTCGCGGGAGCGGAGACCGATCTCTCCGGCCACTTCTGGTTCTTCACCCCCGACAACCTCGAGCTGTCGGTCAAGATCCTCGACGCCCGTGCCCTCCACGGCCACTTCTGGATCTTCTGGGGCGGCCTCTCGGATGTCGGCTACACCCTCCACGTCACCGACACCGAGACCGGAGCCGCGCACGAGCTGACCAACCCGCCGCTGACGCTCTGCGGCGGGGCGGCGACCGATCTCCTGTGACGGTGCGCCGCCAGGGAGGCCGGCCGCTATGCGCGAGCCGCGGTCCGCTCCGGCACCGCCAGCAGCATCGCCCCCGCCGCCATCGCCAGCCCCGCTCCCACCGCGAACGCCACCGGCGCCCCGAAGCGGCTCCACAGGAGGCCGAACACCAGGCTCGCCGGCAGCGCCGCGACGCCGACCGCGGCGTGGAAGGCGCCCAGCGCCGTCCCGCGGAGGACCGGTGGGGCGAGGTCGGTCACCCACGCCCGCTCGACCGGCTCGGTCAACCCGAAGTAGAGGCCGTAGACGAGGAGGAGGGCGACGAAGGCGGGGGCGGAGTCGAAGAGGGCGAAGCCGGCGTAGACGGCGGCGTAGACCGCCCAGCCGGCGAGCATCAGGGGACGACGGCCGAGGCGGTCGGAGAGCTGCCCGCCGGCGACGGTGGCGAGGAGCTTGACGACGTGGAGCGCCGCCCACAGCGCGGCGATCGCCGCCGCCCCGACGCCCGCCTCGGACATGCGCAGGAGCAGGAAGGCGTCGGTCGAGCTCCCGAGGGTGAACAGGAAGCGGGCGGCGACGAAGCGGTGGAGGCCGGGGCCGAGGCGGCGCCAGTCGCGCAGCCGGGGCGGACGCGGCCGGCCGGTCGCCGCGGAAGGGCTCACCTCCCGCCGGCCCGCCACCTCCCGCCGCGGCTCCCGCACGGCGAAGACCAGCACCGCCAGCGTCGCCGCCGCAGGCACCGCGGCGAGGTAGAACACCGCCGGCAGCGACAGCCCGGCCGCGATCAGCCCGGCCCCCGCCAGCGGCCCGATCACCGCGCCGGCGTGGTCCATCCCCCGGTGCAGCCCGAACGCCGCCCCGCGGCGGCGCTCGGGCGTCACGTCGCCGATCAGCGCGTCGCGCGGCGCGGTGCGCAGGCCCTTCCCCACCCGGTCGGCGAAGCGCAGCGCCAGCACGGCCGGCCAGTGGGCGGCGGCGCCGATCAGCGGCCGCGCCACGCCGGCCAGCGTGTAGCCGACGACCAGCCACGGCTTCCGGCGCGCGGTGCGGTCGGACCAGGCGCCGGAGACCAGCTTGACGAGCGACGCCGTCGCCTCCGCCACTCCCTCGATGGCGCCCAGCGCCACCGCCCCGGCGCCCAGCGTGGTGGTGAGGAAGAGCGGCAGGAGCGGCGAGATCATCTCGCTCGACAGGTCGGTCAGCAGGCTGACGACGCCGAGCGCGACGACGGTGGTGGGCAGACCGCGGAACGGGCCGCGGGCGACGAGCGGTCCGGCGGTGTCCGGAACGGGCGCGCCGGCCCCGGCGCCGGCCTCGCCCGCTTCCGCGCTCACCGCCTGCTCAGGGGTAGATCCGGTACAGCATCCGCGGGTACGGAATCGTCTCCCGCAGGTGGGGGACGCCGCACATCCAGGCGACGAAGCGCTCGATGCCCATGCCGAAGCCGCTGTGCGGGAAGGAGCCGTACCTCCGCACGTCGAGGTACCACTGGAAGGCGGCGACCGGGAGGCCGTGCTCCTCGATGCGGCGGAGGAGGAGGTCGTGGTCGTGGATGCGCTGGCTGCCGCCGATGATCTCGCCGTAGCCCTCGGGCGCCAGGACGTCGAGGGCGAGCGCCAGCTCCGGCGCCTCCGGGTCGGGCTGCATGTAGAACGCCTTCGACGCCGCCGGGTAGCGGTGCACCATCACCGGCTTCTCGAAGTGCTCGGCGAGCGCCGTCTCCTCGTCGCCGCCGAGGTCGTCGCCGAAGGAGACCGGGAAGCCCTTGCCCCGGAGGATCTCGATCGCCTCGCGGTAGGTCACCCGCGGAAACGGCGGCACGATCGCCTCGAGGCGCGAGACGTCGCGCTCGAGCGTCGCCAGGTCGTCGCGGCAGCGGTCGAGGACGCGCCCCACCAGCTCGGCGACGAACTCCTGGGCCAGCTCCACCAGCCCGTCGAACTCGAGGAAGGCGACCTCGGGCTCGACCATCCAGAACTCCGTCAGGTGGCGCCGGGTCTTCGACTTCTCGGCGCGGAAAGTGGGGCCGAAGCAGTACACCTTGCCGAACGCCGCGCAGGCCGGCTCCAGGTAGAGCTGGCCGGACTGCGACAGGTACGCCGGGTCGCCGAAGTAGTCGGTCTGGAAGAGCGTCGAGGTGCCCTCGGCGGCGTTGGCGGTGAGGATCGGCGAGTCGATCAGCACGTACTCGCGGCGGTAGAAGAAGTCGCGGATCGCCTGCTCCACCTCGCTCCGCACCCGGAGGATCGCCCGCTGGCGGCTGGAGCGCAGCCACAGGTGGCGGTGCTCCATGAGGAACGCCGTGCCGTGGTCCTTCGGAGTGATCGGGTAGTCCTCGGTGAGGAAGAGGACGGCGAAGTCGGTGAGCTGGACCTCGACCCCGGACGGCGAGCGCGGGTCCGCCTTCACCCGGCCGACCGCGCGCACCGTCGACTCCTGCGTCGCCCGCTCGACCTCGGCCCACGCTTCCGGGGAGAGGTCGGCGCGGCTGGCCACCGCCTGCACCGCGCCCGAGCCGTCGCGCAGGCGGAGGAAGCCGATCTTGCCGCTCGACCGTTTGTTCTCCAGCCAGCCGCGGAGCTCGACCACCTGGTCGAGGTGGTCGCCCAGGTGGCGGATGGCGGCGGCGGGCGGGGCGGCGGCGGAGGACGTGGTCATCGGACGGGCGATTGTAGCGGCATGCGCTCGCTCAGCGCTCGACCGGCGACGGCGCGGCGTCGAGCGCCGCCAGCGCCACCGCCGCCGCCTCTTGCTCGGCGATCTTCTTCGATCGCCCGCGGCCGACGCCGGCGGGCTCGCCCTGGAGGCGCACCTCGACGGTGAAGCGCTTGTCGTGGTCCGGCCCGGCGGTGTCGACCAGGCGGTAGACCGGGAGCGGCCAGCCGCGCCCCTGCACCGTCTCCTGGAGCCGCGTCTTGGCGTCGAGCTCCGGCGCCGCCGGGCGCGCCAGGCCGGCGGCGAAGAGCCCGGAGACCACCTGCCGCGCCGCCGCGATGCCGCCGTCGAGGTAGACGGCGCCGAGCACCGCCTCGACGGCGTCGGCGAGGAGCGACGCCTTCTCCCGCCCGCCCGAGCGCTCCTCCCCCACTCCCAGCCGCAGGAGCTCGCCCAGCCCCAGCTCCTCGCCGCGGCGGGCGAGCACCTCGCGCGAGACGAGGAACGACTTGCGCTTCGAGAGCTCGCCCTCGGGCAGGTCCGGGTGCTCGCGGAACAGCTCCTCGGCGGTGATCAGCCCGAGCACCGCGTCGCCCAGGAACTCCAGCCGCTCGTAGTGCCGCTCCGGGTCCTCCTGCTCGTGCGCCCACGAGCGGTGGGTCAGCGCCTGGTCGAGCAGCTCCGGGCGGCGGAAGCGGTAGCCGAGGCGGCGTTCGAGCGGCGAGGGGCGGCGGACCAGCGCCATGCGGCCCATCCTAGCCGCCGCCGGCTAGCGGCGGCCGAAGCGCCGCTCGAGGTCGGCGTCGGTCATCGCCAGGACGATCGGGCGGCCGTGCGGGCAGGCGTAGGGGTTCTCGGCGGCGAAGAGCTCGCCGACCAGCGCCTCCATCTCGGCGGCGGCGAGCGGATGGTGCATCTTGACGGCGCCCTTGCAGGCGAGCGAGGCGGCGAGGGCGTCGAGGAGGCGGCGGGCGAGCGCCTCGGGCTCGCCCTCGCCGTCGGCGCCTGCGTCGAGGTCGCCGGAGGCGAGCCGGGAGAGGAGCGCCTCGGCCTGGCCGGGGTCGAGGAGGGCCGGGTAGGCGACCAGCGCCACGTCGCGGCCGGAGAGCGGCGCGACGACGAAGCCGTGGCGGTCGAGGGCCGGCGCGAGGTCGGCCAGCCGCAACGCCTCGGCGGGGGCGAGGTCGAGGAGGCGCGGCTCGAGCAGGCGCTGGGCGGGCGTCGCGCCATCGGCCAGCGAGCGTCGCAGCCGCTCGTAGAGGATGCGCTCGTGGGCGACGTGCTGGTCGATCAGGTAGAGACCGTCCGGCCCTTCGAGCAGCACGAGGGTGCCCTTGTACTGGCCGAGGAGGCGGAACGGGCGGGCCTCGCCGCTCCGGCCGGAGAGCGGCACCGGGGCGCGCCGGTCGAGCGGCGCGTAGGCGGCGGTGGCGAGGCGGTCGGGCGGGCTCCAGCCGCTTCCCGCGATCGTGCCGCCCTCCCCGGCCGCGAAGGCCGGGGCGCCCCAGCCGGCCGGCGCGCCGGGGCC
>DATABP010000537.1:0-8390 GCA_036259515.1 Thermoanaerobaculia bacterium
GCGAGCGGGCCGGGGCCTCACGTCCTCGAGCGGCGGTCGCTAGAAGCGGAAGCCGACCGAGAAGCGGAACACCCGCGGCGCCTGGAAGTCCTCGTCGGCCTGGGGCTCCCCGAAATCGTCGAACCTCGCCCAGTGGACCCCCTCGACCGGCGTTTCGGTGAACGGGTTGAACGGCACGCAGAACCCGTCCGGGTCGGGGCTGTTCGGGCAGGCGCCCGGCGCGTTGTTGTCGAGCGCCGTGTGGACGCGGGTCTCGAAGCCGATCAGCGCGTCCTCGTTGAAGACGTTGAGGACCTCCGGCTGCAGGTAGACCTCGACCTGGCGGCCGAACGCGTCCCACAGGAACGAGTAGTTGAGCGACAGGTCGGTGGTGGTGACGTCGTCGAAGTTGAACTCGCCCCGGTCGCTGAAGAAGTAGGTCACCTCGGTCGGCGGCGACTCGTAGCCGAGGTCGCCGAGGATGCTCAGCGTGTCGACCGAGCCGGTGAGCGAGAACGGCGAGCCCGAGAAGTAGCTCTGCAGCACCGACAGGCTGAGGTTGTGATGGTCGGTGTCGAGCACGTCCCAGATCGCCCACAGCCGCGCCTTGTGACGCTGGTCGGCGTCGAGGTAGCCGATCGGGTCGTTCCAGCTCGGGTCGGCGAACTCCGGGTAGGCGCGCGGCGACTCGGGGACCGGGCCGGAGCCGCCCGTCTCGCCGTTGATGTTGCCCTCGAGCTCCGAGATGGTCCAGTTCGCGTTGAGCGTCAGCCGGTCGCTGAGCCGGTAGCGCCCCTGGAGGTGGAGCCCGCGGTACTCGCGCTCGAGCAGGTCGTCGCCGAAGTTGCCGACCAGCGTGAGGTCGGCGGGCCCGGTCGGGGTGTCGACCTGCCCCGTCCCCTGGTCGATGCGGTTCGAGTAGAAGTCCTCGAACTCGCGGTAGACGACGTCGGCGCGCACCAGCCCGCGGTTGCCGAGCCGCTTCGAGGCGCCGAGGGTGTACTCGTCGGCCGCCGGCGAGCGCAGGGTGTCGGGGATGACCTGGGTCGCCCCCGGGATCTGCACCGAGATCAGGTTCGGCAGGTTCGACAGATCGCCGTTGATGTCGGTGGTGCCGCCGTTGGCGAGATACCAGTCGAACAGGAGGTCCAGCGCCTCGGTCGAGGACAGGCAGGGGCCGCCGGTGAGGCACTCGACGTTGATCGCCGGGCCGGTGTAGCGGCTGAGGAAGACCCCGATCGAGCCGCCGATCGAGGTCGAGTCGGCGCGGGTGTTGGCGATCCCCGCGACGTAGGTGCCGACGTTGGCGTTCAGCACCAGGTCGCCGTCGCCCTGGGTGTCCCAGGTGGCGCCGAGCCGGGGGCTGATCTTGCTGTCGTCGAGCACCTGGTTGCCGCCGCCGTCGGTGCCGTCGGTGGCGTCGTAACGGGCGCCGAGGTTCAGCCCCCACCGCTCGTTGAGCTGCCAGCGATCGTTGACGTAGAACGAGGTGGTCTCGAAGTCGGTCGGCTGCGCCTGCTCGGGGTTGAACACCGCCCACCAGCCGATCCAGGCGTCCGCCAGGCCGAGGTCGTTCCCCACCGGAGCGAAGGTCGGGAACACCTCCTCGCCGCGGATGGTGAAGTCCGAGTCCCACACCTGGAAGTCCGACGCGCTCTGGTGGTTGACCGAGAAGCGGATGTCGGTGAACTGGTCGGCGCCGAAGACGAAGTCGTGGCTGCCGAGGCTCTCGGTGTTCAGGAAGTAGGAGCCCTTGGCGAGGACGTTCTCGTTGTTGCGGATCTCCTGGTCGCAGACGCCGCAGAAGGTCGGCGCGTGGTAGCGGATGCCCAGCGTGCGGCTGGTGAGCACCGTGCCGCCGGTCAGCGAGCGGTCGGTGCCGCCGCCGCCGATGGCGATCGCGAAGTCGCGCTCCGAGTACTGCCCCTCGACGAAGAAGTTCGGCGTCAGGATGCCGGTGTAGTTGAAGGACTTGATCTCCTGCGGGTCCTCGCGGTTGGTCAGGCTGCGGCGGTCGAGGACGGTGCCGAAGAAGTTGTTGGTGCTCGACTGGTCGATCTCGAGGTACGAGCCGATCAGGGTGTGGTTGTCGGCGATGGTGCCGGTGAGCTTGCCCTCCAGCCGGGTCTGCTCGTCGGTCTGGACGACGTCGATGTTGGTGAGGAACAGCGACTCGCTGCCGGTGAGCTCGCGGTCGCGGCCGGCGGCGAAGAACCACAGGTGGTCCTTCCACGCGTAGCCGCCGAGGGTGGCCTCGTACGTCCGGTTGATGTCGTCGACGCGCTCCGGGGTGAGGTCCTCCGGCGCGTTGTCGGAGATCCAGTCGTCGTTGGTGAGGCTGGTGCGGAACGAGCCGGAGAACTCGTTGCCGCCCGACTTGGTGATCGCGTTGATGACGCCGCCGGCGAAGCGGCCGAACTCGGCCGAGATGCCGGACACTTGGGTGGTCGTCTCCTGGATGGCGTCCTCGATGAACAGCGGCAGCTCCTGGCCGCGCACGTTCTCGTTGATCACCACGCCGTTGAGCGTCCACAGGTTCTCGAACGACATCGCGCCGGAGATGGTGACGCCGCCCCCCGGGCCGGTGGCGTGGGTGCCCGGAGCGAGCAGCACCGCGCTGTCGAGGTCGCGCTGGATGGGCAGGCTCTCGACCTCCTCGAGCGTGTAGCTCGAGGCGCCGGTGGTGCCCTCGGAGATGGTCGCCGCCTCGCCGGTGACGACGATCTCCTCGCTGACCGCGGCGAGGGTCAGCGTCACGTCGATGGTGTTGGTCAGCGCCGCCGCCACGCGCGCCTCGCGCGTCGCCGTGCCGAAGCCCTCGAGCTCATAGGTGACGGTGTAGTCGCCGGGCGGCAGGAAGGCGAGCTTGTAGCCGCCGTTGCTGCCGGTCACCGCGACGCGCGCCCCCTGCAGGTTGGGCGAGCTCGCGGAGACGGTGACGCCGGGCAGCGCGCCGCCGTCGGCGTCGGTGACGTTGCCGGTGATCGTGCCCGTCGGGTTCTGGGCCAGCGCCACCGGCGCCGCGACCAGGAAGGTCACGGCGGCCAGGGCGAGGCCGGTACGCAGGGATGCTCTCATCGATCCTCCTTCGACGGCCTCCCGCTGCGGACGGGAGGCGGTTTGAGCTCTACCGCCCGCCGGAGAGGCGGGACGGCAGTGCGAGCGAGCGTGCGACGACGTACAGAGTCGCGAGATGACGGCAAGAAGACAGGAATTTTCTTGCAAATTCGACGCCGACAGGAACATCGCTGAGGAAGACCCGCGGCACGGGCGGTCGCCGGGTCCAGCGAATTGGATAAATCCAGGAGCTTGGACGCCAGGGGGCCTCGCTGAATAGAAAAGGGCCCCGGCCTTGCGGCCGGGGCCCCAGATCAGCTCAGCGCAAGCTGCCGCTTAGAAGCGGAAGCCGACCGAGAAGCGGTAGGTGCGCGGCGCCTGGAAGTCGTCGTCGCTCCGCGGCTCGCCGAAGTCCGGCAGAGTCGGGTGCGTCCACTTCGCCCAGTGCACGCCTTCGACCGGCGTCTCGGTGAACGGGTTGAACGGGATGCAGGCCCCGTTCGCCAGACCGCTGTTCGGGCACGCGCCGACGGCGTTGTTCGAAGACGCCGTGCGGACGCGGGTCTCGAAGGCGATCAGCCCGTCCTCGTTGAACGCGTTGAGCACCTCGGGCTGCAGGTAGACCTCGACCTGACGGCCGAAGGCGTCCCACAGGAACGAGTAGTTCAGGCTGAGGTCGGTCGCGGTGATGTCGTCGAACCGGAAGTCGCCGCGGTCGCTGAAGAAGTAGGTGACCGTGGTCGGCGGCGTCCGGTACTGCGCCGCCACCGAGGCCGGCACGAACGGGTTGGTGTCGACCGCGCCGGACAGCGAGTAGGTGTTCCCCGAGTCGAAGCGCTGCAGCAGGCTGACGCTCAGGTTGTGGTGATCGGTGTCGATCAGGTCGTAGATGCCCCACAGACGGACCTTGTGGGTCTGATCGGACGGCAGCAGGCCGACCGGGAACGACCACGAGGTCTCGAAGTACTCGGGGTAGGCGTTCGGCGAGCTGGTCAGCGGCCCGGAGGTCGAGTTCTCGCCGATCACGTTGCCCTCGAGTTCCGAGAGCGTGTAGTTGGCGTTGAAGGTGAACCGGTCGGTGAAGCGGTAGCGGCCCTGGAGGTGGAGACCCAGGTACTCCCGCTCGAGGACGTTGTCGCCGAAGTTGCCGACCAGCGAGAGGTCCTGCTGGCCGATGAACGGCACGTCGGCGCCGCGGCCGATCACCAGGTTCGAGTAGAAGTCCTCGAAGTCCCGGTGCACCACGTCGCCGCGCAGGAGGCCCCGGTTGCCGAGCCGCTTGGTGGCGCCGATCGCCGCCTCGTCGGCGGCCTGCGAGTTGATGGTGTCCGGCACGGTGGCGGTCAGGCCCGGCCACGAGACCGAGATCAGGTTCGGGATCCCGGACAGGTTGCCGTTGATGTCGGTGGTGCCGCCGTTCGCGAAGTACCAGTTGTAGAGGATCTCCAGCGCCTCGGCGGTGGGGAGGCACTCGCCGCCCTCGCCGCAGTCCAGGTTGACCGCCGGGCCGCCGTAGCGGCTGAGGAAGAGGCCGATCGCGCCGCCGGAGGTCGACTGGTCGCCGATGGTGTTGGCCAGCGCCGCCACGTAGGTGCCGTAGCTGGCGTGGAGCACCAGGTCGCCGTCGCCGGCGACGTCCCAGTTGGCGCCCAGGCGCGGGCTGATCTTCGAGTCGTCGGCGGTGACCACGCCGCCCGAGTTCTCGCCGTCGTTCTCGTCGTAGCGCACGCCGACGTTGAAGCTCCAGTTCTCGTTGAGCTGCCAGCGGTCGTTGACGTAGAGCGAGTTGGTCTTGAAGTCGGTGTGCTGCGCCTGGTCGGGGTTGAACACCGCCCACCAGCCGATCCACGCGTCGTCCGCCGACGGGTTGTCGCCGGTGGTGACCTCGCAGCCCGCAGCGCCCGGAGCGCAGGGCTGGAAGGTGGGGAAGATGTCGTCGCCGATGATGTTGAACTCGGTGTCCCACACCGTGAAGTCCGACCCGGTCTGGTGGTTGATCGCGAACCGGATGTCGGAGAACTGGTCGACGCCGAACGAGATGTCGTGGGTGCCGATGGCATCCGTCGACAGGAAGTAGGAGCCCTTGGCGAGGATGTTCTCGTTGTCGCGCTCCTCGGTCTCGCAGACGCCGCAGAAGGTGGCCGAGAAGTACCGGGCGCCGCTGGTCTGGCTGCGCATCAGGGTGCCGGGGATGAGCTCCCGGCTCTGCGCGCCGCCGCCCACCGAGATGTCGAAGTGGCGCTCCGAGTACTGCGCCTCGACGAAGAAGCTCGGGGTCAGGATGCCGGTGTAGTTGACCGAGAAGAGGTCCTGCGGGTCCTCGCGGTCGGTCACCGCGTTCGGGTCGATGTTGCCGCTGAAGAAGGTGCCGGTCGCCAGCTGGTCGATCTCGAGGTACGAGCCGATCAGGGTGTGGTTGTCGGCGATGGTGCCGGTCAGCTTGCCTTCCCAGCGCTGCTGCTCGTTGGTCTGCTGGACGTCGAAGTTGGTGACCGGCAGGGTCGCTCCGGCCTCGGTCTCCACGTCGCGGCCGGCGCCGAAGAACCAGATGTGGTCCTTCCACAGGTAGCCGCCGAGGGTGGCCTCGAAGGTCTCGTTGATCTCGTCGGCGCGGGTGGGCTGGAACTCCTCCGGGGTGTTCTCCGAGGTCCAGTCGTCGTTGGTGAAGCTGGTGCGGAACGAGCCGGTGAACTCGTTGCCGCCCGACTTGGTGATCGCGTTGACGACGCCGCCGGCGAAGCGGCCGTACTCGGCCGAGATGCCGGACACCTGGGTGGTCGTCTCCTGGATGGCGTCCTCGATGAACAGCGGCAGCTCCTGGCCGCGCACGTTCTCGTTGAGGACGACGCCGTTCAACGTCCACAGGTTCTCGAACGACATCGCGCCGGCGATCTGCACGCCGCCGGTGCCCGGGTTGACCAGCGTGCCCGGGGCGAGCAGCACCGCGCTGTCGAGGTCGCGCTGGATCGGGAGCTGCTCGATCTCGTCCTGCGTGTAGCTCGACGCGCCGGTGGTCGACTCGGAGATGGTGCTGCCCTCGCCGGTGACCACGATCTCCTCGGTCACCGCGGCGAGGCCGAGCTCGATGTCGATGCGGTTGTTCAGCGCCGCGGCCACGCGCGCCTGGCGCGTCTGGGTCGCGAAGCCCTCCAGCTCGTAGGTCACGGTGTACTCGCCGGGCGGCAGGAAGGCCAGCTTGTAGGTGCCGTTCTGCCCGGTGACGGCGACGCGGCTCCCCTGCAGGTTGGGGGAGGTCGCGGTGACCGTCACGCCCGGCAGCGCCGCACCGTCACCATCGGTGACGGTGCCGCCGATCTCGCCGCTCGGGTTCTGCGCCTGCGCCAGCGGCGCCGCGAAAAGCCCGACGGCGAACGCGGCGACGAACGCCGCACGCCAGAAGCTACTCCTCATCCAGATTCTCCTTTCGATTCTCGCCCCGAGGGCGGGCCCCCGAAGCGGGGGAGCTGCAACACGGCCTCCGCGCTTACGCCTGACGGAGGAGCGGATCACGACGGTGTACGGTGACTGAGTATACATCGGCAGCCGGCGCGAAGTGCAAGTGGGGAGCCAACCGGTCGAGGTGGAAAGTCGCCCGCTTTTGCAGGCGATTTCACGTTTCAGAGTTGTCGCCCGCGCCGCGCCGCGTCCAGCCGTCCGAAGTCCGATCCAGAAGCTTGGATCGGGAGCCGACACGGGCGCCGGGGCGGACGCCGCTCTGCTACCATCCCGCCGGTGATCCGCCCGCCGTCCCCGAGGCCGTCGCCACGGCTCGCCCTGCTCGCGCCGGCCCTGGCGGCGGCGCTCGCCGCCTGCGCCGACCCCTCCGCCGCGCCGGCCGCCGCGGGCGACCCCGGCGAGACCGCCGCCGGCCCGGCCTTCGTCGACGCCGCCGCCGCGGCCGGCCTGGACTTCGTCCACTTCAACGGCGCCTCCGACCGCTGGTACATGGTCGAGATCCTGGGCGCCGGCGCCGCGCTCTTCGACTACGACGGCGACGGCGACCTCGACGCCTACCTGGTGCAGGGCGAGATGCTGGGGCCGGGGGCGACCCTCGACGACGCGCTCCATCCGCCGCGCTCGCCGCTGACCGACCGGCTCTACCGCAACGACTCGACGCGCGGCCCCGACGGGCGGGCGCGCCTCGCCTTCACCGACGTCTCCGAGGAGTCCGGCGTCGCCGCGCTCGGCGGCGGCTACGGCATGGGGGTGGCGACCGGCGACTACGACGACGACGGCGACGTCGACCTCTACGTCACCAACTTCGGCCCCAACCGGCTGCTCGAGAACCGCGGCGACGGCACCTTCGCCGACGCCACCCGCGAGGCCGGCGTCGGCGACGACCGGTGGAGCGTGCCGGCCGCCTTCTTCGACTACGACGGCGACGGGCGGCTCGACCTCTACGTCGGCAACTACGTCGCCTTCGACTTCGCCCGCCTGCCGGTGTGCCGCGACCTGACCGGCGCCCAGGACTACTGCGGCCCGAAGGTGTTCCCGTCCGAGCCCGACCGGCTGTTCCGCAACCGCGGCGACGGCACCTTCGAGGACGTCACCCGGGCGGCGGGGATGACCTCCGGCTTCGGGCCCGCGTTGGGCGCGGTGACCGCCGACTTCGACGGCGACCACGACCTCGACCTCTACGTCGCCAACGACGCCAAGCCGAACAACCTGTGGCTCAACCAGGGCGACGGCACCTTCCGCGACGAGGCGCTCTTCGCCGGCGCGGCGCTCGACGAGATGGGGCGGGCGCAGGGCTCGATGGGCGTCGACGCCGGCGACTACGACGGCGACGGCGACCTCGACCTCTTCATGACCCACCTCTCCCAGGAGACGAACACCCTCTACCGCAACGACGGCCGCGGCCTCTTCGTCGACTGGAGCTCCGAGGCGGGGCTCGCCACCCCGGGCCTCGCCGGCACCGCCTTCGGCACCGCCTGGTTCGACTACGACAACGACGGCTGGCTCGACCTCTTCGTCGCCAACGGCGCGGTGACCAAGATCCTGTCGCTGGTGCGCCAGGGCGACCCCTTCCCCTTCCATCAGCAGAACCAGCTCTTCCGCAACCTGGGCGGCGAGGCGGAGGGCGGCGAGGGGGAAGGCATCCGCTTCGCCGAAGTCACCGCCGACGCCGGCCCGGCCCTGGCGCTCTCCGAGGTCAGCCGCGCCGCCGCCTTCGGCGACGTCGACGACGACGGCGACGTCGACGTGCTGGTGACCAACAACGACGGCCCGGTGCGCCTGCTGGTCAACCAGGTCGGCAGCCGCCGGCCGTGGCTCGGCGCGCGGCTGCTCGCCGCCGGCGGCGTGCGCGACGCCCACGGCGCCCGCGCCGCGGTGGTGCGCGGCGGCCGTGCCGA